>JALWOJ010000192.1:0-831 GCA_026995555.1 Acidilobaceae archaeon
CTTAACGTTCCTGTTAAAAATAATATTGTCTGTCAGTTTTTGCGTTTTCTGGTAAGGGACTGAGCTTAAGATGGGTCATAGGGGTTAATAAGGTGTAGAGGTCTTGGCAAGGAAGAGGGAGGACGCTAATAGAAGGATACAGGTTTTAATGGACATATGGAACAGGATCATAGACCTTTGGGAATCTGATGGGGACCTCAGCAGGGATGACGTGGTAAACATACTCAAGGAGATTTACAGGAAGGAGAGGTTAAGCCCAATAAAGGGTGCAAGTACTCCCTCAGACCTCTTTGATAAGGAGATGGCAAGCCTTTACGTTGTAGGTAAATATGGCATGGGGCTTGACGTTCAATATCCCGATATATTTAATGAAATATTTTCTAAGGAAACGAAATACGAGCAGGTAATAGCAATTCTTACGACCGAGCCTCCTGAAAAGGCTAGAGAAAAGATCGAGATAATACTTGGAGGGAGTCCCAGCGATAATGAAATGGCGAGGATCCTTAGGCTCAGGTTGACAGAGGTTTACTTCGGTTTCGCAAAGGAGGACTCGCTAATGAACCTTCTCAAGCTAATAACCAAAGCATTTCCAGAGAAGGAGAGGCTGGCAAGGAAGTACGCAAGGTTCTACATTGCTCTTAAGGTGGCCAGGGCCATAGCATCCGGGGAGACAAGGGACAGGCTTACCAAGGAGATCCTTAAGCAGGCCACCGCCCTGAAGGTTGACTGGCTCAAGGGCTCTATACCTGACGATAACTATATTGCAACCATAGCGAGTGAGGTCTTCGGAGTTCCTAGAAAGATCTTAAAGGAGGTCCTGCAGCTCAATGG
>JALWOJ010000192.1:841-12731 GCA_026995555.1 Acidilobaceae archaeon
CTTTACGAAAGAGCCGTTTTTTAAGTAGTGAACGGTATTTCTTAGAACCATGGCGGGCCCGTAGCTCAGCCAGGCAGAGCGGCGGGCTCCAGACCCGTAGGTCGGGGGTTCGAATCCCCCCGGGCCCACCACAAGGGGCCCCGGGCCCGCTTTTATGATAAACAACTAAAGGGAGGCTGACAACCCTTGAGTAGATTCATTGACGCCGAAACTATAATTCAGATCAAGGGCCCCAACCTCATAGTCTTCAAGGGAATAGGGAAGCCTAAGGAGCTCGAGCTTCCTGAGGAGGTTGTGGAGTGGTTAAGGTATAGCTCTAGCCTAAGGATCGTTTTAAGAGAAATAATCACACACTACAGGTTCCGATCGAGACTATCTCATCCTGGAGCCCTCAGAAGTCTACTTCTCCTCCTCTACGCTAGGGCTAAGGGAGAGCCCCCCTATAAGGTTGCAAGGAGGTTCAACGTCGCCCCAGAGCAGCTATATAGAATTGAAAGAGGGCTTAAGAGGGACGGACTTTACGATTATGTTATGAACGCTCTCTCCCTCGAGCTTTAATATAAATGAAGAAACCTTCCTCGTTCAGAGGAATCCATAAAAAGTTGGGGGCTGTGATAAAGAAGTGGAGCCGGGGTAGCTCAGCGGTAGAGCGCCGGGCTGTTAACCCGGTGGTCGGGGGTTCAAATCCCCTCCCCGGCGCCAGTCCTGGCCCATTAAATTAAATTTAGGAAAAATTTAACAACAACTCTAATAGCTCATAACAATTACGTTCTTGCTCCTTGCATAGTCCTGAACTTCTCTCTTAACTCTAAGACCCGCTAACACAACCTTGACCTCCTTATCAGGATATTTCTTCTTGACCAGTTCTGCCTTGGCTAGAAGACCTCCAACATCTTTAATCTTGGGCTTTACCTTGATCTCAACGACATAAACTTTCTTATCAGTTTCAATTAGAAGATCTATATCCTCATTGTCGACTCTGGCATTCCTAATTCTTGAGACTATTCTCTCTTCCTTTTCCATTAAGGCCTTTATGTCATTAATAACAAACCAGGAGGCCGTCGCTTCAGTTAGCGCTCCCACCTCATCTTCTAGCCTAGAAACTCTTTTATTGAGTGATACCAGCTCCTTCTCTATTGCCTCGAATCTTTTGTCGTGTTCAAGTAATTTCCTTTCAATTGCCTCGAACCTCTTGTCGTGTTCCAACAGTTTTTCTTCTATTGCCCTAAGGCTCCTCCTCTGCTCCAGCAGCTCCTTCTCTATTGCCTCAAAACGTTTATCGTGCTCAAGGCTCTTCTCGTGAAGCTTCTTTAGCTCGTTAAGTATTGCATCGAGGCCTATGAGGCCGGCGACCGCAAGCCTGAACTCCTCGTCCTTCTTGAGGAGGTCGAGAAGTCTTGACTTAAGCTCGGAGGCCTCCATTTCATTTTTACCCAAATAGAGACTATAGTCTAGGATTAATTAATCTTAAAGATATTCCTTCCCTCATTATATTCTAGGATTAAAGTCTGTCCAAAATTTAGCTTTTATGGTGGACAACGAACATATTACACTAATGTAGCTATAGGTTTGGCGTTTCTACTTGTTATCTCTCTAAAGGACATTATCTTTCTGAGTCCCTGTCCTATGGAGTAATACTTGATCGTTAATGGAAATTTTAAGCTAAACTAGCCTTCAATATTTCTAAAATTTGACCAAAATCAATTCTTATATTCATAGCGTTGAAGGATTTTAAATCAAAGTATCTATGAGTATAATGGTGTTCTTATTGGAGGAATCAAAGATAGGGGCCATAGACGTTGGAACGACAAAAATTAAGGCAGGAATATATAATGCTCATGGAAAGCTGATCGAGCTCGTTGAGCTGGAAAGCCCCGTTATGCATAAGGGCCCGATAGCAGAACATGACCCGAAGAGGCTCATCCTTTCAATTAAGGAAATAGTAAGGAACTTCTCAAAGAAGGGGGTTAAGTGTTTAGGCATAACAACTTACAGAGGATCTCTTGCAGTATGGAATCGAAACGATAACTCCGCATTGTCAAATATAATAACTTGGATGGACCTAAGATCGTCAATAAGGTATAAAGAGTTACCTTTTAGGATCAGGCTGTTTTCAAAGGTTCCTAAAATAGGTCCTATCCTTAGCCCAGAATCCCTCATCGTTAGACTTTTAGTGTTGACTAGAGAAAGGAGTGATTTAGCGAACCTGATCTACAGCAATGATGTATGTATATGGAACGTCGATGCGTTCATAGTTAGTAATTTAATAAATAAATGTTATACTGACGCAACGATAGGCACCTTAACGGGGATCTATCATCCAAAGAACTTTAATGACATGTGGAGGCTGCTCAGCCTCCTTGGTCTGAAGAGGTTCAACGTTCCTGAAATTATTGATCATGAAAAGGTTCTTGGCCTGATAGAAGGGGGCATTAAGCTAGGAGGGGTGATGGGAGATCAGCAGGCAGCGTCCCTAGGAAGCAATTGCATAGAAGAGGGTTGTCTCAAGATAACCGTGGGAAGCGGCCTTTTTCTCGACCTCTCTTTGGGCAGAAGCTTTAAATTAATGACCAGTCAAGGCCTTTTGCCTATAGTCCTTTACAAGGCTCCAAGTAGTGTTAACTGGGGGGTTGAAGCCTATGTTCCTGGGGTGGGCACATTTATTGATTCGACGCTGAAGCTCTTTGATATAAACTACGAGGCTATGGAGAAGGTGCTTGATGTGAAGGACCCGATGTTTGTTTTGCCAACCCTTTACGGCCTTAGATTTCCTAAAATGGGCAAGGGACTTACATTCCTGCCCATAGATTACTACAGTCTTTCCCATAGAAGGGTTTTGGGTAGCGTCCTCCACAGCATCGCGCTCCTCACCAGGTTTTATTATAATATCATTGTCAAAAGGACAGGAAGGCCGAGAAAGGTAGTGATCACTGGGGGCCTCTCAAGGTCAAAGGCCTTAGTCAAGCTGATAGCAAGCTATCTCGAGAGGCCTGTTCTAAGAACTAAAGATCCTCATATGTCATTAAGAGGAGCGGCCAGACTGGCACAAAGGGCCTGTTACTCGGAGGACTTATTCTCGGAGCCGGAAATGGAGATGTTAGAACCTAACGAGGATCTTAAAATTCTCTCCGACAACAATATAATTAAGGCAGTGAAGTTGATTAGAAACATGCAGATCTAGGGGATGCCATTGAAGAACGTGAATATTGAGGAGATCCTTGCAACCTGCAGCCTCTGTCCCGGAATATGTATCTCCTCCTGCCCTGTCTATATGACAACGAGGCTTAGAAGCGCCTCCCCCAACTCGATCGCAAGGATAGTGCTGAGATATTTAAGATATAAAGATGTAGATCCTAACGTGGCCTTCTACTGTAACTACTGTAAAAATTGTGAGAGGCTTTGCCCAATAAACAATGCCCTTCCCGAAGCTCTAAGGTTGATTAGGAGAGAGCTTGTTGGCAAGGCTAAACCGGAAATACCTGAACCAACTTATTTGGGTGGTAAGGGTAAAAAGCTGATCATTTTATCCCCCAAGAGACCTTCCAATAGGGCAGTTAAAGAGCTTTCAGACAGATATGAGACGTACTGGCTCGATACGGGAAAAGTTACATATTATTACTTAAATGGACTGCTAGAAATAGATGATATGAAGGAAAAACTTAAGCCGTATACTCATATACTGCTTGAGGACCTAGACCTTCCGGTAATCGGTTACGATAAAGTGCTAGACATTCTTGAGGAGGTGTTAGGTAAAGATATCAAATGCGAGAAATATGTACTCCACATACCCTGTAGAATAGATCCTTCTATATCTCAAAGGGTAAAGAACATAATATTGGGAAAGCCCGTAATGATGATCAATAAATGTAGCGGTGCCTATTTAAGCTCTGAAGGAGTTAAAATAAGCGACCTCTTCTTTAGGGAGCTAAAGAGTAACATAGACGAGAACATCCCGATCATAACTCTGTGCAGGAGGTCTCAGATGCTGTTTTCTAGAAAAGGAATGCGTTCATATACATTGCTTGATCTCCTGGAGGTGAGAGAATGCTAAAACAGTTTATGAGAGAGGTCTCCAAGCTTCTGGGAGAGGAGAGGCTCATTACTGATCCTAGCGACCTTGAGGCTTACGTCAGGGACTACTGGCCTTATTTAGTCATAAAGGAGGCTAAGGGAGCAAAGCTAGGGCCTAGGCCAAAGGCGGCCCTTCTTCCGGAAACAGAGGACGAAGTTGTTGAGATTGTCAGGCTGGCTGAGAGGGAAAGGATAGTATTGATACCCTATGCGGGTGGTACTGGAGTTCTTGGAGGAACTCTTGGCCCTGATCAGGACTTCGTTATTGTAGATTTGGGGAGGATGAACTGGATCAGGTGGTTTGATGAAGAGGCTGGTATCGTTGATGTGGGACCTGGAACCCTTCTTATAGAGCTGGAAAAGTGGCTTAACGATCGCGGGAAAAGTTTGAGACATTATCCACAATCCCTTCCAGAAGCTGCGATAGGAGGTCTTGTGGCAACTAGAAGCTCTGGACAGTATTCGACAGGATATGGCAGCATTGAGAACCTTGTAAAGGGTTTGAATGTTGTAATACCTTCAATAGGCCTTCTAAGGGTTCCTCCAGCTCCAAGAAGAAGCCTCCTCTATCCCCTAAAGGAGCTTTTCATAGGATCTGAGGGAACTCTAGGAATAATAACGAGGGTCTATCTAGAGGCCGCAGATCTTCCGGAGAAATCTCAAAAAATATCATGGCTGTGCAACGACTTCAGCAGGTCTCTAAAGGTTGCCAAGGTCATTGTTAGAAAGAGGGTTTCGCCTGAACTCTTCAGAGTGTTTGATAACTTTGAGACTCAGATCACCTTTGGCGATGAAGGGAGCTTATCTGTTGGCATAATAGAGGGTGAAAAGGATTTAGTCGAATCAAAGTATGAGGCGATATCAAGGGTTGTGAAACTGAGCGGCTGCAAGCTTGTGGACAGCAAAAAGGCGGATGTTTGGCTAGAGGAAAGATTTAATGTAATAAAGAAGATAAAGGACCTATTTAAGGTCGGCCTGGCATTTGAAACCATCGAGGTCTCCGCTACCTGGGGAAGAATTGTTGACGTCTATAAACATGTCATAGAATCGCTGCTGAGGCTAAAGGGGGTTGAGTACACAGGAGCTCATTCCGGGCACTTCTACGGCTCGGGAGCAGCACTTTACTTTACTATAGTTTTTGATGTCGAAAGGCTAGATGAAATATATGACAAGATATGGGACGTTGTAATGGAAACAACAAACGAATATGGTGGAAGTATAGGTCACCACCATGGAGTAGGCGTTCAAAGATGGAAGTGGATCGAGCTGGAATATGGAGATAATGGAATTAAGGTCATGAGTTCCATAAAGAGGGCCTTAGATCCTAATGGAATTATGAGGGACCTCATGCCATTCAAGATATCGAGGTGCAAGAAGTAGTGAGGTTGGCGATTGTTGGAGCTGGAATCGTTGGTCTTAACATTGCCTTAGAGAGTTTAAAAAGAGGTATAGAGGTTACTATCTTTGAGGAAGCTTCAGATGTTGGTAGAGGGGCTAGCGGTCATACAGCAGGAGTAATTCATGTTCTACAGTTACCCTTCAAAAGCTGGAAGAGCAGACTTGCCCTCAAAGGAAATCCCATTTATGATAGTTTATCAGAGAGCTTGGGTTTCAGAATAAGGAGACTTCCAGCCCTTCTGGCATATAGGAATTATGCAGAGAAGGCTGCCGCCTTCGTGGTAGCCAAATATCTTAAGTTTAAGGGCTTTAAGGTTAAGTTAATAGATAAGAGGGCTACGAAGGACCTTTGTCCTGACATATCTAGACACATTAAAGGTTCCATAAAGGTCGATGGTTATGGTACCGTTATTCCTCTTGAGGTACTTAAGGCCTATGTTAAGTTTCTAAAGGAGAGAAGTGTTGAAATACATTTCAACGAAAAGGTCATCGAGGTAAAAAGTGAAGATACGAAGCCCGAGCTGATCACTACTAAGAACACCTATACGTTCGACAAGGTGATCGTTGCAGCTGGCGGGGGCACTAAAGACCTCATACAAGATATAGGAAACTTAGAGTTTGTCAAGGGGACTATGGTTCTAACTAAAGGGATCGATTGCAATGCGATCGTTGCAGCACTTTTCTCTAAGACTAGAAATAAGAAGACCAAGGGAGGGGGCATAATTCCTTGGCCTGATGGAAGGGTGCTCTTCGGACCCTCATTTGAGGAGACGAACAGCCCTTGGGACACAAACGCTTCTGAAAGGGATGCCAAAGAGACGCTAGGACGCTACTTAGACCTGTTGGACTCGTCACCAAAAATTGTTGAATACTTTGCGGGCACAAGAATAAAGGCTCCACCAAAATATGACTTCATTGTAAAAAAGGAGAAGAACGTTATAGTTATCTATGGAATCGATTCTCCGGGGTTCACAGCGGCACCAGCGCTTGCAAGGCATGTAGTTGATTCCCTTTAATTGTCCTGAATCAAAAACCAAATATTAGTTGTTGAACCTTCAATATTTCAGGGCAAAAACATGAAAAAAGGTGACGAATGTTCATCAATAACGGGCATTCATCTTCAAGAGGCCTTAGAGCTCGGAGGCTGTCCTATATGCAGACTTGTTGAGAATGCTGAAAATGAGGAGATCAAGAGTTTCCTTTATGAGTACGTCAATGACTCTATGGTTAGGGACAAAATTCGGAGGAGGTTGGGCTTCTGTCCCTTCCATTCATGGCTCCTCTTCAGGACTGCCCTGAAGCCAGAGATAAGCGGTCAGCTGGGAATAGCAATACTCTATGAAGATCTTATCAAAACCTATGCTGAGCTTCTGGAAGAGGGGGACATGAAGAACCTAGTTAATGTTAATAAGGAGGAATGTCTTATATGCAAGGTTGCTAAGGAGACTGAAACTACATATTTGGAGTTGTTTGCTAGGTGCTACGAAACTTCTGAGAGGTTTAGAAGGCTCTATGAAAGTTCAAAGGCCATTCTTTGTAGAAGGCACCTTCTCAAGGTCCTTGAGATAATAAAAGATGAAAAGGTTAAGGTTATGTTAATAAAGCAGCAGACGTTAAAGCTTAAAGATATAGGGAGAAGGTTGCGTAGCTTCATAGACAAGCATGACTATAGGAACAAGGAACTGATAACTAAGGAAGAGCTCCGAGCGATCTCTGAGGCAGTTGAGACTCTAAGCGGGGGATATAACTCGATGACGTTGTGTCAGCGTGAAGGAGAGAAGAAAGTTGTATCCAAGAGGTTTACTGATAAATTATTCAAGTTACGTTGAAGAGAATGTTACTGCTCCCGTATAAACCTTAATTAGCATCTAGAACATTAGATACAGGAAGAACTCAAAGAAGTTCTTCTAAACGTTATATGAGCTCTGTAGGAAGTCCATCTGGAGTGTAAGCTATCTTGGGCTTTAGACCTGTCATCTTTAAGAGCTTTACAACGTGGGGATAGAGTATCACATACTCAGGATCGATGGCAGAGGCCAGCGTTGGATGAATCTTTCTTAATATGCCCTTTATCCTTCTGATCCCCTCATCATCCGTAAAACTAAGCATCACAGCCGGATATACCTCCTCTCCGGGCTCAAGTCCGTAATCTATCAAAAGCTCCAGCGCCTTCAATTGAAGTTCCCAAGAAGAAGGTTTTGCTCCTGTAAGCATGTGGAACTCCTCAGGACTCGTCCCCTTTACTGAAATCCTAACTTCTATCCCTCTTCTATGAAATTCTGCCAACCTTCTCGCGAGCCTTTCATCGGCCCCAATTAGTATCCCGTTTGTCTCTAGGACAAATATTATCCCTTTATCAGTCACCAGATCTATGACCTCTACTAAATGGTCAAAGCCTATTGTCGGCTCTCCTCCAGATAGTCTTGCTCTAGGCACCCCATGTTTAAAAGCCATTGATACAAGCCTTCTAGCTACGCTTTCAGGGTCGTGAAGAGGTCCTTTGTCAAGGTTTTTCCATGTAAACCTATAAGCCCAACAGAACTTACACCTAAGGTTGCACCCAACAACGTCACCTGTAACTATCCCTCCGTACCATCTATCCTTTCTGAACCTGTGGTATCTCCTAAGCTGAACATTTCCTCTCCTTGGTGCAACTATGGGCTCTATCCTTCTTGAAAGCTCTAAAGGATCATATCCGTTCGAGGAGCTCAACTCCCCTCCCTGCTAAAGTGTGACAAGTAAAAATAATTAAGGAAGGGTAGGGACCTTAAGCTGAGGACATTTTGAGTGTGTACTCCATGTTAAGAGGAGGTAACTCATCTCTGTCTATTACTATTTCAACGAGCAGAGGCCCTCTGTCCTTAAGGAACTCCAGGGCCCTGTCGGCCTCTTCATCGGTCTCTACCCTCATAGCTTTTATTCCCATAGACTCAGCTAGCATCTTGAAGTCAGGGTTCTCAAGGATGGTCTGGAAAACCTTTCCCTCCTTTTGAAGTACCTGTCTCAAGTATAAGACCCTGTACGAGTTGTCATTAACAACTATGACCCTAATGTTAGCGTTAGTCCTCCTCACAGTTTCAAGGTCTTGAACTGTCATCATGAGTTCTCCGTCCCCAACGACGGCAACCACATCAGAGTTAGGATGTACATGAGATGCTCCTAATGCTGCTGGCAACGCGTAACCCATCGCACCCAAGTTCGTTGCAGCTAAGAACGTCCCGGGCTCGTAAATTTTCATGTAATCGTAAGTGTAAACTATATGTGTTCCCTGCCCAGCACTTATTATCCTATTCCTCGAGAGCACTGAGTCCAGCCTTTTAAAAAATCTCGATGGATTTACAAGCCTTGTCCTCCTCTCTGACGAGGCCCTTAGCAAGCTGTTCCATTCCTTCCTCCAGGAACCTATCAACGAGTCCCATTCAGCTTTTGTCCTCTTAGAGCCCTTTAGAAGCTCATAGATCTTGTCTATGAGGACAACAGGGTCTGCCTCTACGTGATCGTAATATCTTGGCCTGAGCTTGACTGAAGGATCTCTGCTAAAGACAAGAATATCACCCTCAGGAAGGTTTGTATATGCATAAGTCGTTACGTCATCGAATTCGTTACCCAGAACCAGAAGAGCATCTGTCTTTTCAAGAGCCCTATCTGCAAAGAGACTTCCACCACCAAATCCAACCCTTCCCAAGCATCTTGGATGATCCTCTGGACACGAGCCCCTGCCATTGCCGCTTGTGACAATGTAGGCTCCGAGGGCCTCGGTCACGTTCAAAAGCTTTTCCTGATTAAAGTAAGGTGAATAGGCTACCTCCCCACTAACCAGTATTAAGGGCCTTCTGGCGTCCTTAAGCAGATCTAGCGCATCTCTGACATCTTTATCCTCAACGGAGCCCCTTTGTGGCCATATTGAACCTATCTCAGAAAAGTAGCTGCTATCGACCTCCACCTCACTCTTCCAAAGGTCTTCACAGACTTCAATAACTATGGGCCCCAAAGGAGGTTTAAACATTGATCTTAAAGATTCCATTATTAAGTCAGGGGCCTCTTTAGGATCTCTAATTATGGCATACGATTTAACGAGACCATCAGCTATACTTTTCTGATCGACTTCAAGCCATGAATCTGTTCCCCTGAGCCTCCTTCTGACACCTCCTGATATTAAAATTAATGGCACCCTGTCCTTAGCTGCAATGCCTAAGCTTATCATGGAGTTCAGAAAGCCGGGGCCTGCATGTACAACAGCCGCTGCCAGCCTCCTACTGCTCCTATAAATTGCGTCTGCAGCTGAGACTCCAACCTGTTCATGTCTAACAGTAACAACGTTGAACTCCTTATGCTCCCTAAGAACGTCGTAAAAATCTATGACGGAAGTCCCAATTATTCCGTATATGTTCCTCACGTCAAGCCTCTTTAGGGTCTCAGCTAACAAGGAGCCCACTGTAAGTCTCAAGATCTTTCCACCTCTAGACCTTCATGTTCACGACCGCTAGAGGTGTTTCTCCCCTCAGAACTCTAATCACGTTCTTGATGCTATGTTCTATTATCCTAGTTCTAGCATCGCTGTTAGCACCAGCTATGTGAGGAGTTACAATCACGTTGTAGCCACTCCTAGCAAGCTCTAGAAGAGGATGGTCCTTAGGAGGAGGCTCCTCACTATAGACATCTACGGCAGCCCCAGCTATCCACCCTTCCTTTATGGCCTTGGCCAGGGCGCTCTCATCTACAAGCTCCCCCCTTGAAGGATTTATGAAGATGGCTCCAGGCTTGAAGGACCTGAACTCTGCCTCACCAAGCATGTGCCTAGTTTCGGGAGTTAAAGGAACGTGAATACTTACTACATCACTAGACCTTAGAAGTCTTGGGAGCCTAGCGAACTCAACACCCAGATCTTCCTCTTCCTCCTTAGAGAGCCTTCTAACATCATAATATAGCACCCTGGCCCCGAAGACCTTTACCCTTTTTGCGACCTCCCTTCCAATCCTTCCTAAGCCTATTATCCCCCATGTCTTCCCATAGAGATCATATGTTCCTAGGTCCATTAACTTCCACTGAGGCCACTCCCCCTTGGCTGTAGTCTCATTCGCATAGATCAATCTTTTCAACAAGGCCAGTGCAACCATTATCGTGTACTCGGCAACGCTGACCGAGTTCGCCCCTCCGGCATTAGCTACAGGTATCCTCTTCTCCGCACAGGCCTGGACATCTATGTGATCAAAGCCCGTGCTTGGCTGTTGAATCAGCTTTACTTTCTTCATTGATTCACACAACTCCTTATCTATTTTCATTCTGAAGGTATAGTCGCCCAGAACTATATCAGCCTTCTCTAGGACCTTCTTCACCTCCTCTTTTGAAAGATCGTGAACAGCTATAACCTCTATTTCGGCATTAATCATTCCTCTATAAGGAGCGAAAAGGCTCTCGATAAAGGATGCGGGCAAGGGACTCATTGAAACTATAATAAATTTTGACACTATAGGAACACCATTTAATGTTATCTTCTTAAGCTCTTAAAAACTTAATTTAACTAAACTTCTATGTCTTAGAGGTGTTTAAAATGGTTGTGAGACTTGAGAGATCGGAGAACGTGTCCTGGATCATAATAGACAGAGAGGAAAAGGCCAACAGTCTTGATTATAAGCACCTCGTCAGCCTTAAAGAAGTTCTTGATAAAGTTTGCAACCTTCCCGACAAGTCCAGAATTGTTGCAATTATGGGATCTGGAAAGAAATATTTCAGCGCAGGCATAGACTTAGTTGAGGTCGGTAATGTAAAGAGTGTTAAGGAGGTATCGAGGATCGTTATTGAAGGAATAGGAGGTGTTTTGAGGTCGATCCTTCTCTGTAAAAAACCAGTCATAGCTGCAGTTAATGGTGATGCCTATGGACTTTCTGTAGAGCTAATACAAGTGTCCGATCTAGCTTATGCAGTTAAAAGTGCTAAAATAGCCGTTCCTGCACTTCGCTGGGGACTCGTACCTCCAGTAACGCCTCTAATTTCCTTTGATAAAAGATTGGTTGAGCTCGTCCTGAGAGGAAAGATTATAAGTTCTGAGGATGCCATGTCCGTAGGACTAATCAATGAAGTAGTTAATGACGTAGATGAACTTAAGGCCAAGGTTGAGAGCGTTGCCAAGGATATCATGAAAATGGACCCCGACATGATCTCTGCAATAAAGGAGGCTAGGTATGATATCTTATGGCCCGTTGTACATAAAGGACTTCTTCTAATGACATTGAGCATGGGTAGAAGTGAAACGAGGAGAAGAATAGAGGAAGGCTTTCTGAGGAAAGGTTAAAAACAAATAGTCGCAGTTACCAAAAACTATTATTTTAAATCAGAAATGATCCTTAGCTCCCTCTTGATCTTAAATAAAACTTCCTTGCTTATCTTACCTATTGTCTTCACTAGAAGTAAAGAAGTAAAG
>JALWOJ010000193.1 GCA_026995555.1 Acidilobaceae archaeon
ACGTAGGGCTTAGAAGAGCAAAGATGTTCTTAAATGCGGGCTCGAAACAGGTCATAGTAATAGCCAGTGAGTTTAAAGATGAGTTTCTTGAACTTCGAAACAGGGTAGAGAGGTTAAAGCTTGTAAAGGCAAAAGTTCCTGACGATATGGAGGTTATAACAGATATAATAAAGAGTGTAGATCTGGTCGTGATAGCGTCCAGTGACAAGGAGGCAAACAGGCTTGTCAGAGAGGTGGCCAGAAGTTACAAGAAGTTAATTAATGACGCTACGGACGCTAAGGAGGCGAACGTTATTGTTCCGTTCTTTTCTAGCGTGTTTGAAGGGGAAATGATTATTGCTGTAAGTAGTTTAGGAAGAGCTGGAGTGGCCGCCAGAAGGGCATTAAACAAAATAACAAGCTACCTTGAGAACGATATCGAGATTAAGACCTTGTATTACGTTATGAGAGAGTTAAAGAAGTACATGAAGGCAAAGATCAATGATACGAAGACTAGGATAACTCTGTACTTCAAAATTAATGATGATGAGATATTTAATAATTACGTAAGACAAGGAATGGCAAAGGAGGCTTATGAGAGAGGACTTGAAATTATATCTAAGTTCACCGAACAACACCTTTAAGCCATAGAGTTATATCATTAATCATAAAGGGGAGTAGGTACTTTATCTTATAGCCGTGAAATACTCTAAATTTTGGGCCTGTAATCCTGCTTGGCAATACTGTTAAACTTATCATACAATCGTGTCTCCTTACTTCGTTCTGATTCACTTCGTTTACATGGAGAAACCTTACGTGCTCCTTTAGAAGCTCGCTAATTCTAACAAGCTCTTCATGCTTCACACTATGGTATATAGCTAGAGGACTTTTGCATCCAAATTCCCTCGATGCCTTTGATATGGAACCTGCAACTATTTTCTCGGGAATGCTTCCAATAAAGCGTATTCCCCTATCCTCGGCATATCCCTTTACGTGCTCATAATGTTTTCCCCTTGATATTAACATTGCAAAGATCATATCCTCCTCGCCTAACATGATCTTTTTTAAATCATTCAATGGAACTGCCAAAGTTCTTGTGCTGAGCTCCTTTGACAACCTCTTCGCATAAATGTCAATTACTTTATAGCCAACATTTAGTCCCGGTTTGTGGTGTACAATTATTAGCGTCCCCAAGATCTCTTTACCCATAAGAAGGGGAAGATCTCAAAACAATTACCTTGAATATATACTCATATATATGTAGTTGGAGTTTGTTAATGTGCATAAATACTAAAGTATAGATTTGTATCTCTACATTGCGACTTTTGGGTACAACTACATGATCAACAGGCTTACAACTAAGTATGATGTAGACAAGATATTTACCGCTATGGTGACCTATAGGGATGTAAAGATAAGTGTCATAGGGGAATTAGAAAACTACGTTGATAAGGTATACAAGGCCTTACATCCTCTAGTTGATGGCATGGTTGTTCTATCTACCTGTAACAGGTTTGAGGTCTACGTTAGTTCATACAACTATGATAAGGTTGTCACAACTTTGAGAAGGGTTATAGGAAATTACTTCAGGTACTTTAAGATAATAAAAGGAGAGAAGGCTATAAAGCATCTTTTTAAAGTTGCTTCAGGCTTAGATTCTGCTATTTTGGGAGAGGAAGAGATCTTAGAGCAGGTCCTCCAGGCTTGGAGGCGTGCTAGAAAAAGCGGCTATACTGACGAGATCCTTGACATGATTTTTAATGATGCAATAAAGACAGGCAAGAGGGCGAGGTCAGAGACAGGAATATCTAAGGGAGCTATAGGATATCCAGAGGCCTCTGTCAGCTTGGCAATCAAGACCTTAGGGAGCTTGGACAACAGAAGCATACTTATCATAGGCTCAGGACTTGCGGCTAAAAAAATGTTGAGTTCTATATGCTCGCAGTTTAAACCAAGAAAGTTAATCGTAGCAACAAGGACTTTGAGGAACGCTGAGAGGCTGAAAAACATTTTGTGTGGGAAAACGAGGACTGTTGTAAACCTAAATAGTTTGAAAGAGATCAAGGAGCTTTTTGATGTAACATTTATAGCAACAAAGGGCAATGTTGACCTAAACGTTAAGTCTAAAGTAATCATAGACATCTCCGTTCCTCCACTAGTCACTAAAGATGGGAGGGACAATGTCATAATTTACAATATTGAAGATGTAGAAAATGTTGCAAAGAGTCTTCTCAGAAACAAGTTTGAGGACGTCGTTAGGGTCGAAAAGATAATAGAAGAGGAGCTTAAGAATACTAAGATGAAACTCCTCTACAGAAGTGCTGATGTTGCAATTTCTCATATAATGACCTTTGCCAAAGAGGTTGCAGAGAGGGAGCTGAAAAGAAGTTCTAGCAAGTTAAAATGTTTTGATGAAAATAAAGATGAGCTTAACATAATGATTTGGAGCTACACTAAGAAGGTTTTTAGACCCCTGATATTTTTCATTAGGGATCTTATGGTTAATGAACGTTATGACGTTCTGAATCATCTCCTCTCATATTATTTTAAACATTCTCATTTAGGTCTGGGTGAGGATAATGGAAGCGAACATAATTAGTTCTTTATTCAAAGCCTTCAGTATAAGGCCCAGAAGGTTAAGGTTCTCCAAGGAAGTAAGGGACCTTGTAGCCGAGACCGAGCTGACCCCTCAGCATTTCATCCTACCTATATTTGTAAAAGAGGGGATCTCTAGGCCGACTGAAGCTGAAGGCCTCCTTGATTATTATGTTTATCCGCCCACATCTGAGGATTTGATAAAGTTAATAAATGAGGCTCTAGACCTGGGAGTAAGATCCTTCTTAATTTTTGGTATACCCAAGGAAAAGGACGAGCTGGGCTCTAGGGCTTTTGCAAAGGACGGACCCGTGCAACAGGCTTTAAGATACATTAGAAAGGAGTTGGGATGGTCCCCCTTAATATTTACAGATCTTTGTATCTGTGGCTACACATCCCATGGCCACTGTGGTTTACCTAAAGAAACTAGAAGAGGAACAGTTATAGACAATGATTCCACGTTGGAGATCTACTCAAAGATCGCCATAAGCCAGGCCGAAGCCGGAGCTGACTTCATAGCTCCTTCAGGAATGATGGACGGTCAGGTAAAGGTCATTAGAGAGGCTTTAGACAAGGAGGGATTCAGTGATGTAGGAATAATGGCGTACAGCGCAAAGTACGCAAGTGCGTTTTATGGGCCCTTCAGGTTAGTGGCGGAGTCCGCTCCAAGGTTTGGGGACAGAAGGAGCTACCAGATGGATCCCAGAAATGCCAAAGAGGCTATAAAAGAGGTTATCTTAGATGTCGAAGAAGGAGCGGATATAGTTATGGTGAAGCCAGCACTACTCTATTTAGACGTTATAAGGCTGGTTAAGGAAACTCTGCCCTTCATACCTTTAGCAGCATACAATGTTAGTGGAGAATACTCCATGATAAAGGCTGCTGCCAAGGAGGGTCTTCTTGACGAAGCTAGTGCATTCATGGAGGCGCTTTACTCAATAAAGAGAGCAGGGGCAGATATCATCATCACCTACTATGCCCTTAATGCTGCAAGGCTGTTGAAAGAGGGTAGGGAGAACCTCTTCTGAGGTGATGTAGTTGAGTGATAGTAGGTCCCTGTTCGAGGAGGCACTTGAAGTCTTTGTTGGGGGAGTTAATAGCCCTGTGAGGGCAGCCGTGAGGCCCTATCCCTTCTTTGTTAAGAGGGCGAAGGGATCTCACATTTTCACTGTGGATGGAAAGGAGTTGATAGATTACGTTCTCGGATACGGACCTTTGATCCTTGGGCATGCAAACGAGGCGGTTCTTAGGGCCGTTAGAGATCAGATAGAGAAAGGATGGCTCTATGGAGCTCCTACAGAGGTTGAGTTGAAGTTAGCAAAGAAGATATTGTCTTATGTAATGCCTAAAGGGAAGATAAGGTTTGTCAACAGTGGCTCCGAGGCGACAATGACAGCGATAAGGATAGCAAGAGGTTACACAGGCAAGAAATACATAGTTAAGTTTGATGGCTGCTACCACGGATCTCATGATAGCGTACTGGTCTCTGCAGGAAGTGCTGCTAGTGAGTATGGGGTTCCAAACAGCTTAGGTGTACCTGAGGAGGTTGCTAAGCTAACTTTAGTTGCCAGATATAATGATATAGGCTCAGTTGAGTCCCTATTCAAGAAACACAGGGATGAGATAGCTGCAATAATAATAGAACCCGTTATAGCTAACATGGGTGTGATACCTCCTAAAAAGGACTTTTTGAAAGAGCTAGGGAGAATTGCCGAGGAACACAATGTACTGCTAATATTTGATGAGGTAGTTACAGGTTTTAGGTTGGCATTAGGAGGTGCCCAAGAATATTATGGTGTCAAGGCGGATATGGTTGTCTTAGGAAAGATAATTGGAGGAGGATTCCCAATAGGGGCTGTAGTTTCATCTAGGGAGATAATGGATGTCCTGACGCCAAAGGGAAAGGTCTTTAATGCAGGCACCTTCAATGCACATCCAGTCTCAATGGCTGCAGGTCTTGCCACAATAGAGGTTCTTGAGAAGACAGATGCCCTAAAAAGAGCGAGCTCTGTTGCTGGGGAGATAGCAAAGGCTCTAGACGATCAAGCTAATGATTTGAGGATAGAACATTGGGTAAACAGGGTTGAAAGCATGTTCCAGATGTTCTTTACTGAAGGACCCGTTGAGACCCCCGACCAAGCTAGAAAGAGCAACCGTGATCTTTACACAAGGTTCCATGAGGAGATGATTAAAAGAAGGATTTTCATAGCACCTAGTCAGTTTGAGGCCATATTTGCCAGCAGCTCTCACACAAGAGAGGATGTTGAAAAGACGATCGAGGCTATAGAGGACTCACTAAAGGTTGTTGTGAGGGAACATTAGGGAGAGCTTTTGAGGTGAAAGAGTGAAGGTAAGGGTTGCTGCCAGACCTAGTCCTCTAAGTCTGAAGCAGGTAGAGATAGTTATGAACTTCATTAAATCAAAGATCCCCAGCTTGGACTATGAGATCGTTAAAGTGAGAAGTAAAGGTGATGTTGTGAGGGATAAGCCCATTTACCTCATAGGCTCCAAGGGGGTTTTTGAGAAAGAGGTGAACCTTGCAGTTCTTAGGGGGGACGCTGATATAGCCGTCCATAGCCTTAAAGATCTTCCAAGCAAAATGGACCCAAGGCTAGAGATAGTGTTGGTACCGCCCAGAGGATCTCCTCATGATGCTTTAGTTCCCTCAAGAGGCCTTAACCCCCCAGTTAACATAAGCTCAATACCCCAAAAGAGCGTCATAGGAACTTCAAGTGTAAGGAGGAGAGCCCTTCTACTACATTACAATTCTGACCTAGTCATAAAGGATATAAGGGGGAACGTGGACACGAGACTTAAAAAGCTTGATGAAGATAATTATGATTACATAGTGATCGCTGAGGCCGCTTTGAAAAGGTTGAATATTAAAAGACCTTACTATAGAATCCCTCTGGAGGAGTTTCCTCCTTCGCCTGGGCAAGGTTTCATAGCAGTAGTGACGACGTCCGATTCTAAGCTTGCTAAAGTGCTCGGCCACCTAAATAACAAGGTTGACTGGAACACGATGCTTGCTGAGAGAAGCTTCTTGCTTCATAGCAACGCGGGCTGCGGGACTCCTTTAGGAGGGGTGGCAGTTCCCTATGGAAGTGATATGCTGAAGTTCATAGGTGTGGTTCTCTCCTCTGACGGCAAGAAAGCCTTCTGGATAAAGCTCAAGGGAGAGCTGAAGGATGCAATAAAGATTGGGGAGGAAGCCGGCCAGATAGTAAAATCTGTCTATGATAAGATCGTTCAAGGCGATCAGCCATGAACAATACCAAGGGTAAGGTAGTTATTGTTGGAGCAGGGCCAGGAGACCCGGAGCTCATAACCTTAAAGGGAATTAAATATATCAAAGTTGCTGACGTAATACTTTACGATAGGCTCATATCACATGAACTTCTGAAGTATGCTAAGAGAGGAGCAGAGCTGATATATGTTGGTAAAGAGCCTGGAAAACACACGTTCACCCAAGATGAGATAAATGAGATCTTGTATCAGGAAGCCTCTAGGGGAAAGCTTGTTGTTAGACTTAAGGGTGGAGATCCCTTCGTTTTCGGTAGGGGGGAGGAGGAGTGCCTTTATTTACTTTCTAAGGACATAGAGTGTGAGGTTGTTCCTGGAGTACCAAGCTTTGTGGGAGCTTCTGCAAGTTCTGGAATCCCCCTAACAAATAGGTGGCTTTCCTCAAGTTTTGCGGTAGTTACAGGAACCGAGGCCAAGGAGAAACCATCTAAAAGAGTTTCCATGAAAAGGGTTGCAGAGTGCGTTGACACAATAGTCATACTCATGGGAGCTAGGAACCTTGAAAGAATTCTTAGCGAAATAGCTGAGGTTAGGGGTTATGATGAAAAAGCTGCTGTTGTCATTGATGCAACTAAAAGGAGTCAAAAGGTTCTTACTGGTAAAATATCAGAAATCCTGAGTATGAGCAGAAAAGGGTTGATCAGAAACCCAGCTGTTATATTGATTGGTAGCGTTGTTAATCTGAGGGAAAGAATGCTATGGAAGGCTGCTTTGTCCTAAATTTAGGAGTTAGGCCTTTAGGCATAAAGTCAGAAATCATCAGGGAAATGTGGATACCAATTATAAAAATAAAGCCTGTAAAAGGATCGGTCCTCGACGTTTTAAAACATATGGATAGGTGCGATACCATAGCCTTTACCAGCCCTAGAGGTCCAAAAGTACTATATGAGGAGCTAAGGAAGTTTGGTCTGTTAGACGAATTTCTGAAAAATATAAAGAATAAGAGGGTCTTAGCTATAGGTCCCTTAACAGGGGAAAGCGTAAGAAACTTCTTTAACATAAATGAAGTGCTCATGCCTGCAAAGTTTACAAGTGAGGACCTGGCCTCGCTTATATTAGACCTCTCTCCATCCCCCTCCTGCGTTCTTCTCGTCAGATCCCTTAAAGGATCTAGAGAACTTTCAGAAATTCTTAGCAAGAACAACGTTAAGCACAAGGAAGTGTTTATATATGATGAAGTTGTTGAACGTGAAAAGTTGGCCCTCCTAAATGACCTTGTGAAAAACAATAAAGAAAAGGTCGTATTGGTGTTGACCTCTTCCTTGATAGCTGAAGCTTTCTGTCTGAGCATTAAAGACTCTATGAAGGACAGCTACATAATCGCATGCATAGGACCTCGCACGCTTAGAAAGGCTCGTGAAGTGTGTGAAGGTAAGGATGTCACCTTCTTAATGCCCAAATCATTTACTTACGAATCGTTGAAGAAACTTATAAGAGAGGTGTGTGGTGGGAAGAATATCTAACTATCGTGAAGTCTTAAGTTAAGCCCATTATGAAGAGTTCTTGAGCCCTCTAACATCTTTTTCACTAGAGGGTCTTCAATCTCATCAATGGAGAACACTATTAGATCTAGATCAATTCCTCTGGGTTTAAGCCTTCTGAGCCTTTCAGTCATCTCCACCTTATCTTTGACCTCATCAAGTATCACCGCTATGTCATAGTCACTGTAAGGTAGTGAGTTCCCTTTGGCCCTAGACCCGAAGAGCAGTATCGTTGACTTAGGCACCTCTCTTTTAAGCCTTTTAATATATTCGGCCAACAGTCTTTCCTTGATTTTCTGCTTCTCAGCCAAGCTCTTCAGAAGCCTTTTCCTCAGCCCATTCAATGATCTTCCCTGCATAAAAGAGACACCTCTCACCCAACTTTTTATTGTACTTTATTGGCTTTCTGCCCGGATATCTGGATAATGTGTAGTGTGGTGTGAGCGCATCTGCATATACATATAGATCCTCAGGAACATCAAGTCCTATATCCTTTAGGGAGTCTAAAAGTTCTACAAGATCATGAGTAAAAGGATGTAAGCCCGTCAATCCGACCAGAAGCGCTTTGAGATAAAGTTCTGCAGCCTGCTGAGCTTCAAAACATGTAAGCCAGTAATTTCCTTTATCTAAGTGGTTCTTAGCATCATCGAGGAATACCTTAGCCTTTTCTATCCAGTCTTCAGGTAGCTTCAATTAATTCCCTGCAGAACTTTTTTGCTCGGAGAGTAATATCTATGATCTGTCGCAAGTTAAAAACTCTAAACAGCAGCGGCTTCACCTTTGATATGTCGTTTTGTAATAGTTTATTGTCCTTCTGAGACCCTCCAAAAGATCTACCCTCGGAGTCCATCCTAGCTTCTCTCTAGCCAGACTTATGTCTGCTCTTGATCTCCTTACATCTCCAGGTCTTGGAGGAGCTCTCATGGGCTTTACGCTAGAACCGATGAGCTCGCTGATCATCCTGAAAAGATCGTTAATGCTCACCTCATTTCCTGTTCCAACGTTAACCGCCCCTACATAGTCTGACTCCAGAGCCTTAACGTTGGCCTCAGCTACATCTCCAACATAAACAAAATCCCTCGTCTGATTACCATCACCATATATCACAGGGGGCTCCTTTCTAAGTAGCGAGATTATGAACTTGTAGATTACTCCAGCATACGGACCAGGCCTCATTCTAGGTCCATACACATTGAAGTACCTTAACGCTATCGGCTTCAAACCGTATAGGTCCCTATACAGCCATAGGAGCATTTCACCATAGAGTTTGGTCAGGCCATAAAGGTTTGCGGGCTTTTTAGGATGACCTTCATCTATTGGCAGCCTTTGTGGTTCACCATATACCGCAACGCTCGATGCATAAACCACTCTCTCCACATCATATTTTCTGGCAAGCTCTAGAACGTTGAGGGTTCCAATCACGTTAACTTCTAAGGCCCTTTGGGGATCCCTTGCGACCTCCTCTAGGTTTATCATTGCCGCCAGATGAATTATGCCCCCGACCTCACCCATCAGCTCCTTGAGTACCTCATTCATTTCATTAATCTTAGAGACATCAACTTTGATCAGCTTACCCTTCTTATCCTTCAAAATTTTTGAGATGTTGTCTATGGAGCCCGAGTACAGGTTGTCAACTATAACGGGGAAATAGCCTTTGGAAACTAGAAGCTCTGAGGTAGCACTTCCTATGAACCCCGCACCCCCGGTAACTATGACGTTCAAAGACATCACCTAGTGCGAGCTAAAAACTCCCGTTAATGAAGAGAATTTCGATAACGCCTTCTCTATCTCGGAAGAGTGCTGACAATAGTAAATATAGACATAAAGGAGAGATCTGGTGACTTCGGGAAGCTTGGGAACTTTAATTTCCTTGGCAGTAACGTTAAATGGGACCATAACGCTCCTGAAGCTTAGCTTTCCAAAAAGCATCACGTTCGCTATGGCATAACCTGAGACACTTATGGTCATGTTTTCTCCGTTGTAAAAGGTCTCTGCAAGGGGGCAGGGAAATCTACTTAAGTCTATTGATGTGCTTAGCCTTAATGTGTTGTTTCCAGGGAATAGAACTACATATGGCTTAAATCCTTCACCAACAAAGTAATTGTTAATGTAGATGTTATACCAGAGATCTCTGACTACAACTTTGCCATGAGACGGATTATAGACGTTGAGATCCACAAGCACATTAAGGGTACTAGGGGGTTGTACTGAAACCTCTGGAGGCCTTTGAAGACTTGCTGACCATCTCCCTCTTGATGTATATAAGTCCAACGCATAGACCACTATCCCAATTATAACTATGACGTAAAATATAACCTTCAACGCAGTGATAACCTTCAAGGTCGCCTACCTCCTCTAAAAGCCTTCCCTTAGATATTAATGTTTAACTGGTGAAATCTTTGGCTGGGAGAAAATCTCTATGGCTCTTCGGGTACTTAGCCATAATTTTTGCATGGATAGTAATAGGGATCTCTTGGTACATAAACAGATCTTGGTTCAGGTTCTTAGGTAATGCATTTAGTGATCTAGGAGGAAGCAAGGCCATCCATCCAGAGGTTTATAATGTCGGACTTATAGTTACAGGAATTCTGCTCATAATTTACTCAGCTTACCTCTACTTAGTATCTGAGCATAAAATGGAAACTGTCGGCTCTGCGTTCGCATTCATCGCAGGGATATTTTTAATGTTCATAGGAATCTTTCATGAGGGGACAAAACCTCACGTTTTCGTATCCTCCTGGTTCTTCACTCAGATGGATCTCTCAATAATTGCAACTGGCTTAGGCATGATGCTAAGAGGATTGAGGATGGGCAAGGCTATTTTACTGATCGGAATTCTTGCACCAATAATCTTCATTGCCATAGCGCTCACAACTGGTTGGCCCTCGGTTGCCTCCGGAGAAGCCTTTGGCATAGTCGCTATTGATCTTGCCGTTATTCTCGAAGTAGAAGAATATAGGAGGTTATGAAAGTTCAAAAAGCTTTATAGATAAGGGGCCCTCAACTTTAACCTTAATGTTTAGAGTTTTCGAAATATCCTCTAGCACCTCCTTTAGCTCCTCGACCTTCCCTCTCTTTAAGAACCCTTTAGCTATAGACCTTGCTCCAAGCTTTATCCTGATCTCTCTATTACTGATTTCGAAAGTGCCAGAGTACTCATTTACCTTCCAGTGCCCCTTTAGCCTCAATGAGACCTCTACATTCACCTTCTTGTTATTTATTAATATTTCTGAAAAAGACCTCATCAAGTCCTTTACTTCTCCTCCTTCTTTTCAGTCTCCTTCTCCTCCTCAGTTAATATTCTGGCGGTAAGCTTGCCTCCCACATCAGAGATCTCAACTTGGATCACTCTAGGTATTTGGAGTGGAGTCTTGGTAGCGGCCTCTCCAACCTCACTGACACTAATGCCCTCCAGTATTTTAGAGAGGACCTCGTCGCTTATCTCAGCCTCTATGTTAACCTTTATATTAGCCATAAAGATTTCACCTCATCACTTAATTACTTTAGTTGTAAGACATTTAAATTGTTTTATGTAACTTTCTAAGCGAAGGAGTAGACGTTTAATCGATCGTCTCAAGAACTTCGGTGGGTGCGCTAACATTGATGAGAAGAAGGTATTGGGTTTTGCAACGAAGAACTGTTGAAAACGAAGTTGTCTCCTGGATAATAGGCCTAATAGCTGTCACCATAGCGTGGATGGGAATTAAGATATTTTATCCGAAGAATTGGGGTCCTTGGGAGACCTGGAGCCTGATAGGAATAGTCTCTGCCTTTCTAATTCATGAGCTTGCTCACAGACTCATTGCGACTAAGGGAGGCTTTAGATCGAGGTTTGTGATCTCCCCTCCCTGGCTTCTGGTCACCATAATTTCTGGCTTTCTCCCCATAAAGATCATAGCCCCCGGATATGTTGAGGTTGGCGCGTTCTCTCCGATGACTCCTCTAAGCTTTAAGTGGCTCCTTTACTCGGTCGCTGGAGGGCCAGCATCTAACATAGCTTTAGCAATAATAACGCTTCCACTATCTAAAATAGTTCCCGGACTATTTGCTGTAGCGACAATAAATGCCTATGTGGCTTTCTTTAATTTATTACCGATACCTCCCCTAGACGGAAGTAAGATATTTAGTACAACGAAAAGCCTCTGGGCTCTGCTCTTTATTGCCTCTGCAGCCCTCTTAGCAATATCTTATTGGATGTGAAAAAGATGCTTAGAGCTCGGACTACAAGGATAAAGATACTGCACAAAAGGGTTCAAAGGGCTTTGGTTAGGGGAGGCATTTTTGGAGAGCCTTATTATGCTTTAAATCCATATAGGGGATGTATTCATGGATGTCTCTATTGCTACGCAAGATCCTTGACAAGGGAGGTAGATCCTAGGAAGTGGGGAAAAGTTGTTATAGTTAAGGTAAACATAGCTGACGTGTTGAGAAGGGAGATAAGGTCCATAAAGCCAAGTAAAATATTTATCGGGACAATAACGGACCCTTATCAGCCGATAGAGGCCATATATAGGCTAACTAGAAAGGTCTTAGGCATCGTCTTGAGGAACAACGTTAGAGTCAGCGTTCAGACCAAGAACTCCTTAATTCTTAGAGATCTCGATATACTTCTTAATAACAGAAATTTGGTCGATGTTGGGATTACCATAACGACTCTCGATAATAGGGTTAGCAGAAAGTATGAGCCTATGGCCTCCCCTCCAGAGGCCAGAATTAAGGCATTAAGGATCCTTTCATCCATCGGAATTAAAACTTGGATATTTGTAGGGCCAATAATTCCCGGAGAGACCGATGACATTAATATGTTGAAGGAGATAATTATGCTCGCAAAGGAAAATAAGAGCCCTATAATTTTTGACAAGTTTATAAGTTTATTGGACAATTCCATTCCTGTTTTATTGTTCAAATCATCATAGTATTCCAATGCCTTTTTAGCATTTTTTAGTCCTTTCCCTTTTTTAATTCCCATACTGTTTTTTTCATCCATCACTGAGAGCAATGCGGGTAAAAAAAGCAAATCTACAATTAACGCTATGATTAAAGCTATTGCTGTTACAATGCCGAAATTCTGATTTGGTACAAATGCACTAAAAGCAAACATTGCAAATGAAACACTTAACACTATTGTTGTAAAGATTATAGCT
>JALWOJ010000194.1 GCA_026995555.1 Acidilobaceae archaeon
CTCTCGATCTGAAGCCGTTAAGAATATATGTCTGTGTGGCTATAAGCGAAAGAGAGCTTAGGAGGAGGCTCAGAACAATAGGAATACCCAGCATCTATTACAGGGAGTCTGAAAGAAAGCTTGAGCTTGAAGGTGATATAATTTAAATTCACTTAATTCTCTTAACAACCTCCTCGATCTCATTTATGTAAGGCATTGCGTATTTTGTTTCAATAAAATCATCAACGGTACCAATGAAAACAAGTTTTCCTTCCTCCATGTACCCTATTCTTTTTGAAAGCACTACCGCATCTACAATGTTGTGAGTTACGTGTATCGCAGTAAATTTAAGTCTATCATGAAGCTTCTTAATCAAGTTTCTTGCTCTCATCCTGAGCTTCGGGTCTAGGCTCGCTAAGGGTTCGTCAAGAAGAATAACCTTAGGATCAACGGCTAAAGCCCTGGCCATAGCAACCCTCTGCTTTTCCCCTCCAGAGAGGCTAGAAGGCTTCCTGTTAAGTATCTTTTCTATCTCAAGACTTTTTGCCAATTCCAAAACCTTTTTTCTTATTATCTTTTCAGGAAGCTTTCTTAGTCTAAGACCATATGCTATATTTTCGTAAACGTTCATATGAGGGAAAAGGGCATAATCCTGAGGAACTATTGCTATATTTCTCTTCTCTGGAGGAAATCTTGTTATATCCTTTCCGTCAACATAGATCCTTCCCCTTTCAGGAACGATAATTCCTGCAATTACGTTTATTAAAATGGTCTTCCCAACACCACTAGGCCCTAAGATTACAAAATACTCCCCTTTCTCAACTTTTAGGTGTTCTATTTCAAGTGTAAAGGATCCCAATGACGTTTTTAAGTTCATAATTTCTATCATGCTAGCCAACCTCTTAGTACAGCGAGAATCTTTGTCCCACGAAGAATCTTAGAACTATGAAAAGGGCTAGAGTGAGGAGAAGATAAGGAACTGCTAAAGCTACTGCATAGGGTAACCCAAACTCATTTAAGAACTCAAGTATCAGAATGTTTATTGTCTTTGGAAAATATGCAACAACTAGTATTGAACCCACCTCGCTTAGAGCCCTAGCCCACGAAAGTATAACTCCTGCAACAATGCTCTTCCACGCCAGCGGAAGTGTTATCTTAAAGAATGTATCCATCGCACTCGCGCCGAGGCTTCTTGAGACGGCCTCAAGCATAGGATTTATAGAATAAAAACCAGCCTTTACGGTATCTATCATCAGCGGAGATGAAACGAAAAGCATTGCAGCGACTATACCCCAAAAGGAGTCACAGATCCTTAGACCTATGGTGGCGGTTAAGGGCCCCAGAAGACCTCTTCTACCAAACCCCGTTAGAACCATAATTCCTGCAACGGTATGAGGAACCGCTAAGGGAACATCTAGAAAGCCTTCTATAGCACTTTTCCCTCTAAACTCCTTCCTGGCCAAGTAATAAGCTGAAGGAATTCCAAGCACTGTGAGAATTAAAGTGGATATTAGAGAGGCCTCTAAAGTTGTTATTAAGGCATCCCTAACTTCGCCAGCCAACTCTTGACCCATGAAAACCTTTTCGGCTATAGATGGTTTGAAGAAGAGAAATATTGAAGCTATTGGTATGAGGAGTATTAAAATGAAAAAGGAAAGTACCCCGAATGTCACTATTAAAAAGGGTTCACTTCTGGACAACCTTGACATATGCAATTATTTCACCTGGTACACTTCCGTAACCTAGGGGTCTGGAAAGGAAGTTTTGACCATTTTCTTCAAAGATCTTTCTCCCAACGGGGCCTAAGAGCATTTCAAGGAATTTAAGTGCGAGCTCCTTGTGCTTCGCAGTGGTGGGTATTGTAACGCCATAAATTATTGGAGCCATAGGCATTGCTCTCTCATCCTTCGTCCCAACTAGGATGTAAACTATCACCCTCGAGTAAAAGCTTGAATATTGAGGACTTCCCAGATTTATTTGAGGAGGTAAGGTTACGTAATTTAGGTGATGCTGGACAGCAACGCTCTTATACTCAAAGGCGTAGTCCAATGACCCGCTCTCCACTAATGCTATTAGATCGACACTCTTATCTCTCATAACTAAGTTTCCTTTAACCTCGAAGGAGGCAGGAACAAACACCTCTATTATAGAGGTTCCGTTTTTATATTTCAATGTCTTTACCTTTAGACCCTCTATTTTGTTTAGCAGCAGATCCTTTAAGATCATAGGATTATGGTAGTAAAGGCTTGCAAGGGCTATAGCTCCTACTGATCTATATCCACAAGGATCCATATTTGGATTTGAGAACCCAAACTTCACGTCGCTCCTATTAAGTATTTGAAATATAATGTTGGGATCCTTTTCCACGAGATTATGATATTTGGAGTTATTGGTGAAGACTATGACGAGCTGGTTAGTTGCAAAAGCTATGTACCACTTTGCGAACTTAGGAACCATGAGCTTAGGTATGAGCCTGTAATCGGCCACAAACACTAAATCGCAAGGATAGTTAAGCTCCGTGACCCTCCTAACAACGCTAACACTTCCTGCAGTTAAAAGATCGACCTTAACATGATACTTATTTTCAAATACCTGAGAGAGCTGCGTTAAAGGTATTCCTAAGGAACCAGCACTGCATATCTTTAACGGTCCCTGCAGAGAGGTACTCTCTCTAGATTTATAGCCTAAATAGACTCCAAGAACTGCTGCTACAACTATGCTTACTATTATGCCTGCTAAAAGATCTTTTCTCAACCTGCTCACCGAAGGTCCTATGCTGGAATTACATCCTTTTATCTTTTATCTGATAAAAGATAAAAATATTACATTAAGATTTCACCTATATTTTCAGGAACCTTATATCCATCAAGCCTCTTCGCGATCTTAGGCACCTCATACCTCAGACACTCTAGGAAACTCTTTACCACTTTCTTTTTCAGACTTCTCTTTAATATAATAAAGTCAAAGTTCTCCCATATAACTGGAACAAAATTTAATGCAAAGGCCTTGGCAACTTGCTTTATAGCAAGCCCTACATCGGCCTCCCCGCTAGCTATGGCAGCGCCAACCTCTATGTGGGTATTAACTTCATTATCATAGCCTCTAATCGCCCTCTTTATGAAATTGAAGTTTATACCTTTTTTCTTAACATAATCTCTCAGAAGCCACTCAAGGACCTTTCTAGTCCCCGAACCTACTTGTCTATTTACGAGCCTAAGCTTCCCAGAAATCAATCCATCTAGGATAGATTCTAGATCATAAGCTTCTCGAGAGATGAAACCTAGAACCCTCTCATATCCCCTCACCAAATTAGCTATAGGAGCAAGATCAAGCTTCCTGAAATACGTGATATTATAGATGTTGCTCTCCTCATCAAATACATGAATGCCCGCAACATCCCCTTCTCTTAACATTACCGAGGCGATTCCGTTTAAAGAACCTATCCAATGAACTTCTACAAAGAACCCTCTTTCCTTAAGTCTAGAGACTAGATGAGCTAAGAGTATATCATGACTCCCTGTCACCAGGAGGGTTTCTGGAACCTCAACCTTCCTCTCAATGCCCGAGGACACCTCAAAGCTTCTTCCAGTTAGCCTTTCGTATTCATGTAAATATTGAGAAAGAAGCTTAAGCGCTTCATCAGTCAGCAGAGCACCTCCTTTAACTCCTCTCTTGCTTGTGATAAGTTTTTTTCCAAGGATCTTCTCAACCTTAGAGATCCTTTCCCACGCCCTTGAATAGGTTATACCTAAAATCCTTGTCGCCTTTAATAAAGACCCCTCTCTCTTTATTAGAATTAAGAGGGAAGCTAGCTCCTCATCCATAACAACCTCATTTTTATCAGTAACCAGTTTAACCTCCAGTTTACTTCTGATTTTTGTTGTCAAGCTTTCTGCCTCCAAGGATATTATAAAAAATTAATTTAAATATTCTGGATGCTTTGTGAACACATGGAGGGGCTAAGTTTGCCTGGGTTTCTGCAAGGCAATGAGATTTGGATTCTAATACTGCTAGTAATATTGCTAATTCTAGGGCCCACAAAGCTCCCCGAACTTGCCAAGGGCATAGGACAGGCCATGAGGGAATTTAAGAAGGCAACATCAGATCTTACCGAGGAAGAAAAGAGAAGCGTAAGAACTATGGCCTCAACCCAGAGCTATCAAACCTCTCAGAGAAACGAAATAGATCCTGAGATGATAAGGAAACTTGCAGAGAAACTGGGAGTATCCTCGAGCGATAGATCCGAGGAGGAACTTATTAAAGAGATTGTTGCTAAGGCAAAGGAGAAAGGAATAATTTGACGAAATGGTCAGGGACTTCGATTAGAGCCTCAGAGAAACTTAGTATAATAAAAATATCATCAGAAGGGAGAAGATATGGAAGAAAGAAAATATAAGGAGGTCTCTTATGTAGATGAAGAGAGACCGTTAAAAGAACATATAATAGAGCTCTCTATAAGGCTTAGAAGGATATTTATTGCAATGTTGATCTCGGCTGGTCTTCTTTCATTTATACCTGTCGACAGAAATGGTTACGTACCTCTCATAGCTTATTTCCCTCACCTTCTCATAAATCATGCCCTTCCAAAACAGATAACCTGGAGGGGTCATGTTTATGAAGTTGCCATAACACAGCACAGCCCATTCTCGGGGTTCGACCTTGTTATTGAATCTGCAATAATACTAGGGCTCATAGGCGCGAGCCCTATTATTGTTAAAGAGATATATGAATATGTAGCCCCTGCCCTTTATCCGCACGAAAAGAAAGCGCTGAAAACTCTGTCTGGGATGGCCATTCTATCCTTTATAGGAGGGGTCCTCTTTGCATACTACATTGTCATACCCTGGGCATTCAAGATAATGTTCATAACAACAGCTGCTATCTCTGGAAGCAAGCTTATTGCATTTGCTGATGTTCAGAAACTTTTTGACACCATAGTGCTCTTGAGCCTAGCTACAGGGGCCTCCTTTGAGATACCCTTAATAATATATTTGCTGATCTCGACAGGAGTTATTGACGATAGCTACTTTAGGGGGGAAAACCTGAAATACATATTCTTTATTTCGATGGTAATTGGGGCAATTATAAGTCCTGATCCCAGCGGTCTCGGAATGGTAGCAATAGGTTCTGGAATGTTTGGGGCAATAGTTGTTGCAGCAAGGATGGGAGCGAGAGCTAGAAAAATTAGAGAGTTAAAGAAGCAAAAAGAACTTCTATCATCAATACCTGTTGAAAATTAGGAGAAAATAAAGGATCTTACTTAATGTTTTGATCTCAATCTATTGTCGCACTCCTAAATATTATAGAAGCTACAGTTAATGAAACCGTTGTAAGAACTATGAGAACTAGAAAGTCAATGCCTATACCTAGATCGCTCGTTCCCAAAAGGTAGTACCTTGTTAGGTCGACTCCATAAGTTAATGGGTTTGCATAGGCCAAAGCCTTCATCCACTCTGGCATGGTTCTTATTGGGTAGAAGGCCCCTGAAAGAAATATTGTTGGCATCATTATAAAGCTGGATATTATGTGGAATCCCTCCATGCTGGTCATTTTTGTTGCCAAAGTTATTCCAACGGCCGAGAAGGAGAGACCCACGAGGAGCCCAATGAGTATGACAGGCATAATACCTAAGAGCTTTATTTTACTTACCAACGGTATTAAAACGATAAGGACTATAAGACCCTGGAGCAAGGCTGTGAGGGATCCTCCCAAAGCTCTCCCTATTATTGCTGGTTCCCTTGGAGTTGGAGCTACAAGGACCTCCTTAAGGAAACCGAACTGTTTATCCCAAATAACAGTGACCCCTGATATAAAGCTTGCCGTAAAGACGGTCATCATAACAATTCCCGGTGTTAGATAGGTCATATAATTGACCCCACCAAATATCATCCTTGCCTGAGGAAAGTTAAACGCGCTAGACCAGCCCAACCCAAAGAATATTGCCCATATCAGAGGATTGATTATAGAGCCTATTAACCTAGACTTTGCTCTCACGAACCTCTTCAGTTCCCTATAGGTCATAACTATTAATGGGTCTGTCCAGTTCATCACCTCCACCTCCTCCTAACTATAGCCTTTAGCCTTTCGAAGTCGCTGCCTTCCTCCTCCCTTATCTCCCTTCCAGTCAGGTAAAGGAAGACATCGTTGAGTGTCGGTCTTCTATACTCAATTTTCTTTATCTTGTATCCCTTCGAATTAAGCTCCTCAAAGATAAGCGGCATTGCTTCTGAAGCATTCCTTACCTTAAGCATTATGGAGTCTGAAGTCAAAACCTTGCATTCTTCTACAAAATTATCCTCTATGCAAGGAGGTTTTTCTTTCACCTCGTCAAAGTTTATGTATACAACCTCGTTTCCCGCTAGCGTCCTAAGCTCGTCTGGAGTGCCCTCAGCTATTATCTTTCCATGATCTATTATTGCTATTCTATCCGCAAGCTCCTCCGCCTCATCCATGTAATGAGTAGTTAAAAATATAGTGACCCCTTTCTCCCTCCTTATCATTCTTATGTAGTCCCATATCTTAGCCCTAGTCTGCGGATCAAGACCTAATGTTGGCTCATCAAGGAAGAGCACTTTCGGCTCATGAAGGAGTGCCCTAGCTATTTCAAGTCTTCTTCTCATCCCTCCTGAAAACGTCTTAACCTGCTTGTTTCTGAACTTATACAGATCAACAAACTTAAGGGCTTCATTTATCCTTACCTCAAGATCTTTTCCTCTAATCCCGTAGATCCTGCCGTGAATGTAGAGATTTTCATAAGCTGTGAGCTGATCGTCGACGCTAGGGTCTTGAAAGACTATTCCTATTACCTTTCTGACCTCCGCTGGCTCCTTAACCACATCTTTGTTATCGACTAGTGCCCTGCCTGATGTTGGCCTTATTAAGGTTGAGAGTATGTGAATGGTTGTTGTCTTTCCTGCTCCGTTAGGTCCTAAGAACCCAAAGATTTCTCCTTTCTTGACTTTAAAGGTTACCCCGTTAACAGCAACTATATCCCCAAACTTCTTAACAAGATTTTCAGCAACTATTGTATATTCAACCATAGTGCTTCACCTCAAGAAGAATATCTAGATAATATCAACTCTATCTCTCGGGAGGCGTTCTCAAGAATTTCCCTGAGCCTTTTTTTGTCATCTTCATCCATGTCATGAAGAATCTTTATTACTTTGGCTATATCCTCAGCAAGCCTCTTTAAGCCCATATCGAGAAGGGTCTTAGCACCTTGTATATGTCTTAGAATCTTCTCAAGCTCCTCTCTATTCTCTTCAAGGTATTTTAGTCCCTCATCGGTCAAGCTGTAAATCTTTATCTTCTTAGCGCCTCTTTGAGACACCGTTGCGGTCACAAGCCCTTTCTGCTTCAGATACCTTAATTGGGGATAAAGAGCTCCAGGACCCGGCGCCTTTCCAAAAAGATTTTCAAGCTCCTTCATTATCTCATATCCATGTTTGGGACCCTCTTTGAGAGAGTAAAGTATTAGTAGTCTTAGTGCACCTCTATAGTCGATCGTTTTCAATAGCTACACCAAATATATCTATAGATATATCTAAGGTTATAAGCTTTCTTATTGTCTTTCATTGCTTTTCTCTACCCTCACAACCTCACCGACATATATGATCTTATCTGGGACTAGGGCCTCAACAACCTCAGGCCTGTGTGTTGAAACGATCAACGTTATTCCTGCACTCCTGGCTATTGATGCTAACTTCCTAGATACTCTTTGTGCCGTTAACACATCCAGATGTGCTGCAAACTCATCAATGATAAGAAGGTTTGGCTTCCTAGAAAGCAGTGAAGCCAATTTCATCCTCTCTTTTTGTCCTGTACTTAGCTCGGAGAACTTTGCCCTGTAAAAGACTGCATCGGAAAGCCCAACAGAGTTTAAGATTTCCACTGCGGTTGTAATGTCACCTACATTCTTATAAACATGCTCCAGAAGGGTTTCCTCTCCAAATTCGGGCTCCTTTTCGCCCGGGAGAAGGTATGCTATCTTGGTGTTATCTGGGACCTCTATCGTCCCTGAAGTGGGCTGATAGAGCTCGTTATCTTTCATTTCAAGGACTGCTCCAATTATCAGTCTTAAAAGTGTTGTCTTCCCCGCTCCGGAAGCCCCAACAACAGCGACTATCTCTCCGGGCTTTATTTCAATATTTACATCTTTTAAAACATACTTTTCAACGAGCCTTCTTTCGACACCAAAAGCCTTGAGAACGTCCTGAAGCTCAGGGCTAAGCCTTTTAACATCTAAAAGACTTCTGTAAACCTTTGAGACCCCCTTAAGAACTATAGGACTCGATAACTTTTCTACCTTTCCGTATTTTGGCTTAAAGAGTTTCCCTCCATGCTCTTTAGCAAACCTATCTTCGGAGAGGAACTTCTCTATATATTTTCTAGCCTCGTCAGTTAGGGGATAGAAGAGAACAGGTCTTCCGCTTGCTGTATCCCACAGATAGTAAAAACCTGCTTTCTCGAAGAATGGATTATACCTGGCCATCTGAGCAATTGTCTCAACAATGTGTTTTCTTCTCTTCATCTCAGGAATTCTTCTCTCCTCTATCCACTTAAGAGCCGCCCTAACAGCGAGAACTCCTAAACCGTCTCCCCTGTAATCGGGATGAACCACGACCCTCGCAATTCTTGCAGCTGCAGTCTCAGCTCTTCTGAGAGCCTCGTTTGACACTTCCTCTCCAACAATGGCTCTGGCAAGTCTTCTTGAGCCATAAAGTTTTGCCAACTCTCTGTATCTAGTAATTATAAACTTTCTCTGTTTACCACCTAAAGGCCAATAAGTTGGATGAAACCAGTCTTTAGGGAAAACCTTCTCCCTTATCATCTTTTCAATTTCTACTTTACCGTCAAAGATTATCCTTCTATGCATTAAAGGTATGGGTGTATCTACTCTAACATAACCAACTATTCTTGGCTCGTAGGGCTTCCTATCAAGGAGTTCCATAATTAGAAACCTTGATGAAGGAAGGCTGCCTCTTATTTCCTGAAGTCTCGCAGGAACCTTATGCTCCGGACAGACAGGTTGCACATTAGACTCAAAATATCTGCCACAGATAGGACATCTCCAGACTGCTACGATTTCCTCCTTACTAGCATAGTGATATTGTTCTAAGGAGACTACATCTATATAATCCCTTTCACTTGTGGCCTCCCTTGCTAGAACCCTATACCTGTATAGAACCTTACCTGTGAGAGGATCTTTCCTTGTTAAGACGAATTCCTGAGACCACGGAGGCCAGACCTTTACCCATTCGCCCCTCCAGAGCCTATAGAGTTCATACTCATTGCTAAGGGATACAGCCTCACCCTTAACACTTCTAGGAGCGGTATCGAACTTCACTTTGACCCTCTCTCCGCTCGAAAGCCACTGTGCCACGCTTCCAGCCATAACCAAAAATACTGTCCCAAAGTTCTCTATCTCAACCTCAAGTCCTCCATCCCATCTGTAACCAATTCTAGGAACGTCGCTTCGTAGAACTTTTCCTTCAAGTTGAACCCCTACCGGAACGAAGGAAGTACTATCTTTGTTCAAAAGTTCTACACCGCTTTAATCAACCTTAAAAGCTACTAATTATTAAATGTTGTTAGAATTATTGTTTTTGAGTGTGGTCCCCTTTAATAAGAATTTAGGAGTATTAAGGCGAGTGGCGGATGAGGATCCGTGTAAGATCTGAGTGAAGATGAGGAATAACCAGGCTCCCGACGCTTCCTCTATTAATGTTCTTACCTGCCCGTAGCCTCTCTATTCTCATCTTAAAGTAGGCTAAACATAGAACTTATTTAAATGAGCTTTTTAATAGAACTGTTAGCTCTATCTTCTTTGGGCTAGAAACCATAAGGGTGTGCGAATTGAAGCTCTTCGAGTTTGAGGCGAAGAATCTTCTTAAGAAATATGGCGTGGAAGTCCCTCCAAGCGTTTTGATTGCCAAGGGCGAAGATGCAAGAAAGAAAATAGAAGAGGCTGGGCTTGAACCTCCTCTTGTCGTTAAAAGCCAGGTTCTTGTGGCTGGTAGAGGGAAGGCCGGAGGCATCAAGAAGGCTGATAGCATTGATGAAGCTGTAAAGCTTGTGGAGGAGCTATTTGAGAAGCCAATAAAGGGTTTGAAGCCCAGCTATATATTGGTTGAAAAGGCCATAGAGCATGAAGCAGAGCTTTATGCAGCAATAATAATCGATAGAAGCGAACGCAAGCCTTTAGTTTTGGCCTCTAGATATGGAGGTATGGATATAGAGGAGATAGCTAAAGAGAAGCCTGAGAGCATAATAAGGCTTCACATCGATCCTCAGGTAGGCCTTAGAGGATATCACGCTAGGATTATTGGAAAGAAAATAGGCCTTTCTGGAAAGGCTCTTAGAAGCTTCTCTAACTTTCTCTCAGCACTTTATAAGGTTTTCATGGATTACGACGGCGACCTAGCGGAGTCGAACCCTCTAGCTTTAGTAGGTGATAAGGTAATACCTCTCGACGCTAGGATTATAGTAGATGACAACGCCCTTTACAAACATCCAGAACTAGGAGAGAGAAAACTTGAAGAGACAGGAGAGTATACTGAGTGGGAAATTAAGGCGAGATCTCAGGGACTGACGTTTGTTGAACTTGATGGAGACGTAGGTATCATTAGTAACGGTGCAGGACTCACAATGACAACGATGGACCTAGTATATGAATTTGGTGGGAGACCTTCCAACTTCCTTGACCTTGGCGGAGGCGCCGATGCTGAGCTAGTCAAGAAAGCCATCCGCTTCCTATTTGAGTTCCCGAAGGCTAAGAAGATCTTCATAAACATATTCGGTGGAATAACTAGATGTGATGAAGTGGCCAAGGGACTTGTTCAGGCACTAGAGGAGCTCGGAGGTATGAAGAAGCCTATTATTGTAAGACTTACAGGAACCAATGAGGAGGAGGGAAGGAGAATTTTGAAAGAACATGGAATAGAAGCCTATACAGACGCTATTGAAGCCGCAAAGACGGTTGTTAAGCTTCAAGCTTAAGGTGAGGTGGTCTAAATGGTAGTGTTGGTGGATGAGAACACAAAAGTAATAGTTCAGGGTATAACTGGTCATGAGGGTAGTTTTCATACCAAGTTAATGTTAGAGTATGGAACCAAAATAGTTGCTGGAGTAACTCCTGGAAAGGGAGGAATGGAAGTTCATGGAGTGCCTGTTTACGATACCATGGAGGAGGCTGTAGCAGAGCATCCCGATGCGAACGCCAGCATAATATTTGTTCCTGCAAAGTTTGCCTCTGACGCTGTCTATGAGGCCATTGATGCTGGAATGAAGGTTGTGGTAGTTATAACCGAGCACATACCGGTACATGAGACTCTAGCCTTTGTCAACTATGCTAAGGAAAAGGGAACTGTCATAATAGGCCCCAACTGCCCAGGAATAATTAGCCCAGGAAAAACCAAGATCGGAATAATGCCTGGCCATGCTTTCTCACCAGGTCCTGTTGGGATAATATCTAGAAGTGGCACCTTAACGTATGAGGTTGCCTATGCACTCACGAGAGCGGGTATAGGCCAAACAACTGCGATCGGTGTTGGAGGTGACCCTGTAGTAGGCCTAACGTTTACGGAGGCTATGGAGCTCTTCGAAAAGGACCCTGAGACAAAAGCTTTAGTGATAATTGGTGAAATAGGTGGAGATATGGAGGAGAGAGCTGCTAAGATGATAGAAGAGGGGAGGTTTACTAAACCAGTCGTCGCATTTGTCGCGGGCAGAACTGCTCCTCCAGGAAAAAGAATGGGTCATGCAGGCGCAATAATAATGATGGGTACTGGAGCTTATCAAGATAAGGTCAAAGCCTTAGAGAAGGCCGGAGTTAAGGTAGCTAGAATACCTCAGGAGATACCTAAACTGATAAAGGAAGTTCTTTGAGCTAAAAACATTATCATATTCTTTTTCATCAATTTAAGTTAAGTTTTTAAACTTTGAAATTTATTTTTATTAAAAAATGCGGAAAGGATGAGGTGATCCTCTTGAGCGAGGGCAGTGTTCCTGGAACGGTTACTATCGAGGTCGATTTTTCTCATATACCAGTTAGGCCCACGTCTAGCAAAGAGGTTAGGGAGCTCGAGATAGCCTTAATAATAGGTACCCTGTTCAGACCTGAGGTAATAAAGTCAATAACCGAGCCTAGGGAGTTCACAACCTGGATCGACAGCCTGGCCGTTGCCGCCGGAGCCTTGGCGAGGGAGAAGGCAGGGCACACCGTTAGCAAAATAGCTGAGGAGCTGGGTAGAACCGAGGCCACGATAAGAAGACATCTCTCTGGAGAAACTAAGGCTGGTCAACTTGTGAAAGAAACCTACGAGATGCTTGTTAGGGGCAAGCTTAAGCTAGAGGTCCCTGCTACAGTCGCACCAAGGGAGGAGGTTGAAAAGCTAAAGAAAGAGGTTGAAGAATATAAGACCAAGGTTGAAGAGCTTGAAAACGAACTCAAGTCGTTCAAAGACAAGATAAATGAAGTAAAAACGGCGCTCGCAG
>JALWOJ010000195.1:0-16135 GCA_026995555.1 Acidilobaceae archaeon
GTCTCCTCACTGACTTTCTGACTAATTCTTAGGCCCCTAAATAAAAAAGGGTTAGAGGAATTTGAAAATAGTGGGGAGGAATTAGGTGGACGAAGAGGAGAAAGTACTTATCATAGGGGACTGGGATGCTGATGGCGTTGTATCTTCTGCAATAGTATTTTATGTTCAAGAGAAACTAGGAGTATATCCTACCCAAGGTAAGAGAAAGGTTAGAACAGAGCCTGCTGGGCCTAGAAGCATAGCCGAATTATCTAAAAAGCTTGAAAGGTGCTGGGACTGTGTTGTGGTATTAGATATACCCTATACAGAGTCCGTAGAGACCTTCTTAAAGGAATATAGGGCCTTAGGATGTACTGGTAGGATATTGTATTTCGATCATCATCCATCGACAATCGAAAACGCTACGAATATTGAGAGGAGGTTTGCGGCAGAGACCTTTCTGGGGAAAAATGCTACCAGTATGATCTTGTATAGGTTTTTGGAGGGCATAGGGATAAGGTTGCCAGAGAAGCTGAAAAGATATGCTATGGCGGTTGCTGTTCTTGAAGGAAAAAGATATAGAAGCAGAAAAGTTTTTGTTGATGAAAGGATGGTCAGGCTTGTAGCGTCGATAAGCAAGACCTTAAACAAGGTTAGAGACCCTGACCTTTGGAGGGCATACGTTAAATGGCTAGCAAACCCTTTGCCCACAGAGCCCCCGAAGATCAGGATCAGGAACGAAGTTCAGAGCAGTATCGAGGTGTCTAAGGAGGTTGATGCTGAAGCCAAGAGAATTGCAATGGAGCTTGCAATGAGCTCAGAAAGACTTGGTTACATAAGGTTTGTTGACGCAAGAGGTAAATGGAGAAGGAGGGGGGCCACCGCATTGGCCTCCCATATATTTAGAATAGTTGGAGAGCCAGTAGCGCTTCTAGTAGATAAGGACGAGGGAACATACCTTCTAATAATAAGAAGTTCGAGAGGCTTGGCAATGGCTCTAGCAAAAAAGCTTGAAAGTCTGGGACTGTTAGAAGATGTGGGAGGTCATGAAAATATTACAGTGTCCAGAATAGTTTCCAACTTTGACATCAATAGGCTTAAGGAGGCTTTGAGAAGAGGTGCACTCGAAGAGATTATGACTGGTCACTATTAGTTTTCGTTGAGAGGTGTAAGGGAAACCTTAAAATCGCCAGTATTCCTCCCAACCTCCAAACACGCTCTCCCACAGGGCTATCCTTAGGGACTATAAGTATCTCAGCTCTTTTCCTCTCCGCCTCAAGAAGGGTTCTATCGACCTTCTCTCTCTCCTCATCATCAATACTATAGATAAGGTCATCAACTACAATAAGCCTGTCTATAGCTCCATACTTGGCTGCCTCCATGACGTCTCCCAGTGTGTATGCAACTCTATTTCTATCCTTAGCTAGCTTAGAAAGGAACTCGTTAAGCCAACTTTCGGCCTCGACTATACTGAACTCTTTCAACATTTCGTAAACTTTAGGCCTTCTTAACGCCTCCTCTATCCCAGCTCTTCCTCCCATTGATACGCTATCAAGGCTTGTTTTGATGTCTGAGGAAAGTTCCTTTATCTTCTTCTGAACATTCTCTTTAAGTGGACCAGGCCCGACAATAATAACTAGCTTTGTTTTCTCTCTTTTAGTCAAGTCTATAATGCTCTTCGCTATCTTATCTATGTAGGAGTTTAGAATCTCCTCTCTACGAGGATCGTCCTTGCCAGGAAGGCTCATATCTTTTTCAATGAGGACCTTATACCCGTGATGAGCTATTAGTGCAATACCGTACTCATCGTAATCAACAGCAACTATTATAGCTCTTCCTCTAGGTCCTGACTCCTCAAACCTTTTTATTACCTCCTTTTCCCAACCACCGCTTCTCTCCAAGATTACTGTTTGTCCTAGGGATACCAAAGCGGCATGGTGTTTTCCTCTAAGTCCATACTCTTCAGGACCTTCAACTATTATTCCATACACCCGCAGTTTTCCAGTAAAAGGTTGAAATTCGACATTCTTTATTCTCATCTTAACAACTATTGGCTTCCTTTGTTTGGTCTCTGAACCTTTTATCGAGACATCTCTAAAGGTTTTAAGGGTAATGAAATCTCCAGGTCTTAGAACCACCCTTAAAGTCCATAGGTCTTCTTCATCCTCTATTCTGGCTTCTAGCTTTTCCCCTCTTCTATCGATCTTTCTTATTTTCACACTCTCTAACCTCTCCCTTAGAGACGTGGACGAGAGAGCCTATAACTTCAACCTTTTCGGGTTCATTTTCGTATATGTCAAACTCAGCCTTGTGAAGGCTTTTGAGTTCGTCTAAGAAATCAACGAGTTCATTAGAAACGAACAATTTAACATTCCTTAAGGGATCTCTTAATCTGATTCCTATTTTCTTCTTATATGCCCAAACCTCCTTGTTAACTTCTATGATTTTCCTGGCTAGCTCAGAGAGTCTGTTTCTTTCAGTTTGATCCTTGATAACGACCTCTGGCCACTTTTGAACGTGAACGCTCTCTCCAAAGAGCGTTCTAAATATCTTATCTGTGACGAAGGGCATTATTGGTGAGAGAGCTATTAATATCCTCTTTAGCATCTCGTATAGTGTAATCCAAGCACCTCTTTGTTCCTCTTTTGAATACTTCCCCTCCCTATTATAGGCTCTATCCTTGACCAACTCAAGATAGTTGTTGGCAAAGACGTCCCAAGCTAGCTCAAATAACTTTTGTGCAGGTTCATAAACGTCTAGCTCTGAGTAGTGTTTGTCTATCTCAATCAAATAGCTGTCAAGAAGGGCCAGGAAAGCCCTATCTATAGGCCTTAGCTTGTATTTCTCGTTAGAGCTAGTCGATGGAAAAGATGATAGGAACCTTGCTAAGTTCCAAAGCTTTGTGGCAAAATTTCTTCCGGTCTTAACTTTATTTTCGTCGAACCTGTAGTCATAGCCCAGCTTCGAGGCGACAGCTGCCCAGAACCTGAAAGCATCAGCGCCATACTTATTGATAATGGGCTCCGGATCTATCACATTACCCAAGCTCTTGTGCATAGGTCTGCCTTTCGGATCTAGGCCCATCCCAGTTATCCTTACCCATTTAAACGCCTTTCTTCCAGTCAAGAGATAAACCCTTAATAGCGAATAGTAGAGCCAAGTTCTTATGATGTCCTGACCTTGGGGCCTCAGAACATTCTTCCTAGCCTTCTCTTGAAGTTTTTTAGGCCACTTTTTCCAACCCGTGACATACAGGGCGCTTATGCTTGAATCAAACCATGTATCAAAAACTTTAGTTTCCCCTTTTAGGTATTCTTTAGGAGCCCCACATACAGGGCATCGATCCCAGGGGGGTTCTTCCTTCCAAGGTCTATAGTACTTACCTGGCTCAGGAACAAGTACTGCCCCGCACTTGGTGCATCTCCACACCGGGATCTCCGTTCCATAAAATCTATCTCTACTTATTGGCCAGTCCATGCTCAATGAGTCAATCCAGTCTAGCAATTTCTTTCTGTGCATGGGAGGTTTAAAGTCAATTTCATCTGCAATTTTCTTTAGTTTATCCCTAAACTCAAGCTGCTTTAAGAAAAACTCTCTTCTATGAATTATTTGAACCGGAGTTTTACATCTCCAACATACAGGAACGCTATGCTTAATCTTTTCCTTTTTGACCAGCAGACCTTCTTTCTCTAATATCTCTGCAATTTTCTTTCTGGCCTCTTCAACGGGTAGGCCTGCAATAGGACCCGCATCAGGGAGCATCTTCCCATCTTCACCTATTAACACCTTTGGCTTCAAGCCAAGTTCCATGAAAAGCCTAACATCCTGTTCATCACCATAACTACATATCATCATAAGGCCTGTGCCGAAGTTTGGGTCAACACTTGGATGTTCGACTATAACAACTTCTTGGCCATATATTGGCGCTATGGCCTTCTTACCAGCAAGCCCCTTATACCTTTCATCTTCAGGATTATAGGCCAGCGCCGCACAACCAGCTAAAAGTTCAGGTCGTGTTGTAGCAACTATAAGAGGCTCATTAGTGTCTTTTAACCTATAAATAACATAATATAGATATCCTTCAACATCCTTATATTCCAACTCGGCTTCAGCTAACGTGGTTCTGCATCTAGGGCACCATCTAACGGGCCTCTCCGCTTCGTAAATTAAGCCCTTTTTATAAAGCTCTATGAAAGTCTCTTGTGTCATCTTCCTGTAGGTTTCACTATCGGTACCCTCTTTCCAATAATCAAAGCTACATCCAAGCCTTCTCCAAACGTTTACTATTTCGTTCTCAGCCTTATCAAGAAACTCTCTGCAAAGCTCTAGAAACTTTTCTCTACCTTCAGGTGTTTTGGCCATTTCATGTGCTAACAAGTTATAGGTTTTTTCGACTTGAACTTCAACTGGAAGTCCATTTCTATCAACATAGAAAGGCACTATTACATTATAATTCTTAAGCCTAAAATATCTTGCTAACATATCTATTTGAGCATAATGAGCAGCTCCTCCAACGTGCCATTTACCGCTTGCATAGGGAGGAGGAGTGTCTATAACTATAATTTCTCTAGGATCTTCAGGGTCTAAGCTTGGCTTATAAAGCCCTTCCTCCTCCCATATTTTTATTAGCTCCTCCTCCCATAAGGGATTCCATGTCTTCTCCGAAATTTTTGGTTTAAACTCCAAGTTTCTTCCCCTCACTTAGAAGATGAGATCCTATTAATAAGGGAAACGTTATTCGTAGTGAAGTGGCAGATGAAGATGGAGGGAGAGTCTGCAGAAGATATAGAGGGATATAAGGATTATGAAAAAGTTAAGAAAATACTCTCAGCTTTCTTTTCTGTCCTTCTTTTCTCGGTGGGATTTACCTTAGGATTCACCTCAGGACCTCTAGGGACCGGAGTCACTGTTATAATTTCAATAATTATATATATATTGTTGTTTGCAATGGGAATTGAAGTTAGGCTGCCATTCTTAATGTTGGCCTTAGGAGCACATGTAGGCTTTTTGTATAAGTACTGGAGGGATATAGAACTGTTCCCACTGTTTTACATAACAAAGGACGAACTTGGAGGCTCTCTATCCTTTGATTATGTGCAGCTTTTGGTTTATATAGAAATGGCTTTAGACTTAAGAAACTTCGTTAGAAAAAGGAGAGGTTTTAATAAGAAATATAAGGTGGTTGAAGAGGACAATGCTTGAACCTCTATTAACACTTAAAGCCTCCTTCCCTTTAGACTTTGATGGGGTGCCGCGGTAGTATAGCCCGGCCCAGTATGCGGGCCTTTCGAGCCCGTGACCCGGGTTCAAATCCCGGCCGCGGCACCATCTTATTCTAGTCACACAAAGTGAAGAGGTTTTAAAAGTGAAGGACGTGAAAGACATTGGAAAGCGCAAGAAAGCTTTATAGGAAAACCTTTGGCCTTAAAATAAATGGCTTAAGTGACAAGATATGGCAGATAATTCACAGAAAATCTTATATAAATGATACTATTCTTGTTTTTGGAGTTGGGAGAAGTGGAACAACTCTTTTAATGGAAATATTATACACTTTACCCAGATACAGAATTATATTTGAACCTTTGCATCCAGGTTGGAGCGTGGACAAAGTTTTAGGAGGAAATCTTGAGCTTTTTCCCTATCATGATCTATATAGGAGAATAGATGAAAAAGATCAAAGGTTAGAGAAATATATAAGAAAAATTCTTTCAGGAACCGTGTCTTTAGAATCCCCAACAGGTGCCAAAACAAAAAGTGAAGTTATCGTTAGAATAATCAAGAAACTCTTGGCGAATAAGGTTTTAGTTAAATTCATTAGAGCTAATAAGATAATTCATTGGATTGCAAGAAACTTTGATGTAAAAGGTATATACTTAATCATTAGACATCCAGGCGCTACAATAGCATCACAGATAAAAATGGGTTGGTATCCTAGGAACACGGAGTCAATAAAATTTTCTAAAAATGCCATAAAAGCTGTATTATATAGATCCGTTGAGCTTCAAGATAAGCAAGAAGAGCTCATAAAACTGATAGACAGAATAGAGAAACCAGAAGAGGTTATGGCTGCATGGTGGGCTTTGGACTACTCTATACCCTTATATTACAAAAACAAAGGATTCTATCTATTGGTTTATTATGAGCACCTAATTAAAAACTACAAATATGAGCTTAAGAAAATATTTAGTTTCATAAGTGAGAGGGTACCTCAAAGGGCATATAAGATTATTAAAAGACCTACGAGCACTAGCTCTTCAAAAACTATAAGAATTTCTGAACAGCTAAATAAATGGAAGAAGGTCCTTGACCCTAGCAAGAGGGAAAGGATCTTCAAAGTTATCGAGAAGTTCGATCTCAATATATATGAAATCTCTGAAGATGAACCCGTTTCAATGAACTAGAGTTTAAATTACCTAGTTAGCTAGAAATAACTTAAAAACAGAGTTTTTTGTTAATTTTTGTTTGATTTAGAAAAATCTTCATCTATTAAAAAACGCTGCTGATCCTATGACCGTAGTGCCCGAATCTATAACAATGACTTGTCCTGTTATATTGGAAGCCTTCTCACTCACTAGGAAGGAGACTACCTCAGCTATTTCGTCAGGTTCAAGAAGTTTTCCTGTGAGGGTCCATTTACTGGCCCACTCCTCAGGAGGGATATTTTGTGCTTCAAAGAAGCTTAATCCCATCTTAGTTTTTGCAAATCCAGACGCAACAGCATTTACCGTTATTCCAGTTCCTTTAAGCTCCTGTGCAAGAGCCTTTGTGAAACCAATTATTCCCGCTTTAGCAGCGCTATAGGCTGCAAGACCTCCTAATCCTATAAGTCCCGCTATTGATGTAATATTAATTATTCTACCCCACCCACTTTCTATCATATAAGGTAGTGCTCTTCTTGTACATAGGAAGACAGACCTTAAGTTAACGTTTATATGTCTATCCCAGAGGCCTACATCCATCTGAATTATGGGCGTTAGAAGACCCCAGCCAGCATTGTTAACAAGGACGGAAACCTTGCCCAGTCTTTCTTCGATCTCGTCAAACATCCTTTCAACTTCATCCTCTTTTGATACATCTGCTTTAAAATGTTCAGCCTCTCCACCGATCTCCTTTATCGCTTTAACAGTCTTCTTTGCCTCCTCCTCCCTCTTTCTATAATTTACAGCAACTACGAATCCATCTTTAGCTAGCCTGAGAGCTATCGATCTCCCTATCCCTCTGCTCGATCCTGTTACTAAAGCTACCTTTCTCAAAGAAGCTCCCCAACTACTGTTTCTTGAAGAAACTCTTAAGAACTTTGTTTATTTCGTCTATTGTTGGCATGGAGCTACTTCCCTTTTTTAAAACCTTCGCAGCCCCGGCGGCAGCAGCATACCTTAGCGCATCGTGTATGTCATTGGTAGTTAGATAGCTTACATTAAATGCAGCGTCAAAAGCATCACCAGCGCCCGTAACGTCTAGAGGAGAACTTATGCTAGGCCCTCTTACTTCGGCAATGACGCCAGCAGAATCGAAAGCCACGGCTCCCTCGGAGCCTCTTTTTACGATCAGAAATTTCAGCTTACCTCCTATAAGAGAGGTTGCACTCTCAATACTGTTCTCCTTAGTTATCGCCTTAAGTTCGTTTTCATTAAGGAAAGCTATGTCCACATGTTCTAACGCTTTTCTAACTTCCAAAGGAGCTCTAAAAGATTCTCCTCCTGGATCGTAGCTAAAGACTCTAGATCTCGGCTTAGCTTCTACAACTATCTTAGGCTTTACGCTGCTGAAATGGGTTACGTCACATGAAAGTTCCGGAATCATATCTACGGACAGGCCCTCATTAGCTCCCCTAAGTGTTATCATACTTCTCTGCCATTCTCCCTTTTCCCTATGAATTAGTATGACAACAACACCAACTGGCTCATCAACTACATCTATATAGGTTAAATCAACACCTTCATCTGCTAGTTTCTTCAAGAAACCTAATCTTTGAACCTCACTTCCTGCTCTCGCAACCAAATAGGCTCTGTGGCCAAGCTTTGAAACTGCTATTGCGTAGTTTGTTGCAGCACCCCCCAGGCTTATCCAAAGATCTTCAGCCCTCACGTTTTCCTCAGGGGCTGGAATGCGAGGAACTTTCAAGGTTATGTCCAAGTTTATGTTGCCTATAGCCATATGAGTTTGTCTATTTCTCACTCCTCCTCACCGACGTTAAGAATGATGCCAGAAAATTCCGCTCTCCTAGGATATACATAACATACCATTATATAAGTCAATATAGCTTATAGAAGTTTTAGTGCTGAATGTCGTTAGCGGGGAAGAGGAAATGGAAACGAGAAGAAGAGTTACCTCCCTAGGCTTGATACTTATAGGACTGCTTTTGGCAGTAGGATATCCTTACTTACTTTACTTTACATCAGAGAAAACAGCGATAAAAGTGATAAAGGCGACCTTAGCTCTTGTTTTTATAATTATCGGAGCCTTTCTAAGTAGTACAGGTTTAGTTCTCTACAAGGGCGTGAAGACTCTTGAGAATAATGAGAAGTAAGCTTATAAGAGTTCTCAGCGATTATATATCCTAGCGTACCTAAGCTAAACATACCAAGAAACCCTCCTAGAGGTGAAGATAAGGTTTGTCTGATAAAATAAGGTTTCAGATACTGGACGCTTCCTATGAGGTCGTTGAGGGAGAACCTAGGATAGTTCTTTGGTCCAGACTTGACGATGGAAGAAAAGCCGTCATGCTTTATAAAGGTTTCAGGCCCTACTTCTATGCATTGCTCGATGAAAATGCGAATGTTAATGAAGTTGTGGGAAAGATTAGAAGGCTTTCAAAACCCAAAAGTCCAATAATTTCAGTCGAGCCTGTCACTAAGAGGTACTTCGGCAGGCCGGCTAAAGCCTTAAAGATAGTCACTGTAATACCCGAATATGTAAGAGAGTATAGGGAAGAAGTTTCTAAGATTGAGGGCGTAAAAGAGGTTTTAGAGGCCGACATAAGGTTTGCCTTGAGATTTTTGATAGACAAAAACCTGTATCCTCTACGCTGGTATGAGGCTAGAGCATCTGAAAGGAACGTAAAGTGGTATAGAGTAGATGTTGTGTATGAGATTGAAGAGGATCCTAAGGAGGTCATTGGTGGAGAGAGGGCTGATCCTCTTGACGGTCTAAGTATAATGGCCTTCGATATAGAAGTTTATAGTCCTCAAAGAAGTCCTGATCCCAGCAGAGATCCTGTCATATTAATAGGTCTCCAGTTCAACGACGAGGATCCTATAATTCTGGAGGCTGAGGGGAAAGGCGATGCTAGTCTAATAAAAAGATTTGTTGACATAGTTCTAGAAAAGGATCCTGATATAATAGTTGGGTACAATAGCAACAGGTTTGATTGGCCCTATCTTTTAGAGAGATCAAAAATCAATGGTATAAAACTTGATGTAACTAGAAGAATAGGAACGGTCCCTCAGCAAAGCGTTTATGGTCACATTTCGGTTCCCGGAAGGCTTAACGTAGATCTTTACGATTTTGCTGAGGAGCTGCACGAAATTAAGATGAAGACTTTAGAGGAGGTGGCAGACTACCTTGGAGTCATGCCAAAGGACAAAAGAGTTAACCTTGAGTGGTGGCAAATTTCTGAGTACTGGGACGATATAAGTAAGAGGCCGATCTTAAAGAAGTACACTGAGCACGATGTTATTTCGACAATGGGCCTTGCTAAGAAGTTTCTACCTTTCGGTGCTCAACTAAGTCAGGTGAGCGGTCTCCCCTTGGATCAGGTAATGGCTGCTAGTGTGGGGTTCAGACTCGAGTGGAGACTCATAAGAGAGGCCTTCAAACTTAACGAACTTGTACCTAACAGGGTTGAAAGGAGGGAAGAACGATATACAGGCGCTGTAGTCCTACAACCTCTTAAGGGGGTTCATGAAAATATTGCAGTACTTGATTTTGCAAGCATGTACCCAAACATAATGGTCAAGTATAATGTTGGTCCAGACACCATAGTAAGACCTGGCGAAGATTATGATCCTCAAAACGTCTATGAGGCTCCTGAAGTCAGACATAAGTTCAGAAAGGAGCCTGATGGTTTCTTCAGGAGAGTCCTCTCAAGGTTTCTTGAGTGGAGAAGGAACATAAAGAGCGAGATGAAAAAGTATAGTCCTGACAGCCCCGAATATAGACTTTTGAATGAAAGGCAGAAGGCAATAAAGGTGCTTGCTAATGCCAGTTATGGCTATATGGGATGGAGTGCAGCAAGGTGGTACTGTAGGGAGTGTGCTGAAGCCGTCACCGCCTGGGGAAGGAACTTAATAAAGAGTTCCATTGCCCTAGCTAAAAGCATGGGCCTTAAGGTTATTTATGGCGATACCGATAGCCTGTTTGTCAAATATGAGAAAGATGTTGTTGAAAAGCTCATCGAGAAGATAGAGAAGGAGCTGGGCTTTGAGGTCAAAATAGACAAGGTATACAAGAGGGTGTTCTTCACTGAGGCTAAGAAACGATATGTAGGTCTTACAGTTGATGATAAAATTGATGTTGTTGGTTTCGAGGCTGTAAGAGGTGATTGGAGTGAGCTTGCTAAGGAGACTCAGCTTAAGGTAATGGAAATAGTTCTTAGAACTGGTAATGTAGAGGAGGCCATAAATTATGTTAGGAAGGTTATAAATGATTTGAAGGAAAGAAGGGTTCCACTTGAAAAATTAATAATTTGGAAGACACTTACAAAGAGGGCAGAGGAATATGAGACTGACGCTCCTCATGTAGCTGCCGCAAGAATAATGATGAAATTGGGCTACAGGACTTATCCAGGGATGAAAGTAGGTTTTGTTGTTACAAAGGGTTCTGGCAAAGTTTCAGATAGGGCTAAGCCTTACTTTATTGTTAAGCAAAATGAAATAGACGTGGACTACTACATAAATAAGCAAATAGTTCCAGCAGCTCTTAGAATCTTAGGTTACTTCGGCGTGACTGAGAAGAGGTTAAAGAGTGTTGGTGGGAAACAGAAGAGTCTCCTAGACTTCTTCGGTTAAGGTCAAGATATATCTGAGAAAGTTAAGAATCTAACGGAGCTAGGCATTCCACTTAGTTTGCTTCCAACTCTAGCCCCTATTATAAGTTCTATTTTCTTTTCGGCAGCGAGATCTAATAGTCTCTGTGTTATTATGCCATCAAAAACGACTGCGTAGACGCTTCCAGGCTCAATCTCTTGAAGTTTATTAAACAGATCCCTCACCTTGATCCTCTCAATGGGCTTCCAGTCCCTTCCATATAGTATGCCTTCTAGTGTTCCCTTCAGGTTAGGTATCTCCTCTACCACGTTCTTAGGTATTATCAAGGCTTGTATTTGTTCTTGAGGAGCTTCCTTTGTAACTTCCTTTTCTAATGGTTTAGCCTCGACAGTCTCCTTCTTTGCTTTCTCAACCTTCTCTTCAACCTCTATTCCCAACTTCTTCCTATATTCTTCGGCAGGGACAGCCTCGCTTAGGGCCTTTGCTATTTCTTTGCCGGTTAGGTCTTCAACTTCCATTCCAGGAGGAGCTCTAGCCACATAGTCTATATCAGCTTCAGTTAGGAGAGTCTTCAATATAAGTTCGCCTCCTCTATCACCATCGACAAATGCAACAGCTTTCTTTTTCTTAGCAAGCTCTACTATTGTTCTAGGAACTTTCTCTCTAGCCCCTCCTATTGCTATGACGTTTGTATAACCATACTTCATGAGGTTTATTACATCCGCCCTTCCCTCAACTATTATGACTGTGTCAGATTTATCAACATCTGGTCCAGCAGGCAGTTTGTCAGGGCCATACTCTATGGGCTCTCTAGCCTCTACTTTTTTCTCGGTCTGAAGAACTTCTCTAATTATTTCTTTTATGTCAGGCTCTTTCTCCTTCATTTGCTTCAAAATTTCTCTAGCTCTTTCAACTATCTTTTTAAGTTTTTCAACACGAAGATCCTTCACTTCTTCAACAACTATCCTGGCGGTATAAGGCCCTACCCTGTCGACGGTCTCTATCATTGCAGCTATTATCGAGGTTTCCACTCTGTCAAGGTTGCTGGGTATCTGCAAATGACCTATGGTTTTAGAGCCCTGATATTTTAAGTCTACGTGGACCCTCCCTATCTTATCTCTATCCTGTAGCTCTTCAAGACTATAACCTGTGCCTAAGAGGCCTTCGGTTTGACCAAATATGGCTCCTATAACATCATGTTTATCAACTCTGCCATCAATTTCAAACCTTGCTTTTATTAGGTATTTCATTAATTCACACCTCTCTGAATGCGATAAGTCTAAAACTTCTCTAACCTCCTGTGTTTTAAATAAGGGGTAGAAATTTTTATTGGGATCGTTTTAGGGCGTTTCATAGACAGCTAAGGTTAGAAATGTGTAAATAATAAAATTTCTTCTTTCAACCGTCGGAGTAGAAGCTCAAAATTCTAGCTAGAATAATGTTTATGATAAATGTAAATATAAGAAATTAGTTATGGCACTTTTTATTTAAAAGCTTTTATTATTATAAGGTGAGCTTTTTAGTACTCAAAACCTTTACCTTGTTACTTTACCTTCAATAACCTTAACAAGTTCCTTTAACCTTTTATCGCTTTCTATCTTCCTTCTTATAGGTTCTAAGAGCTTGGACAAAGCTTCTGCTGTGGCTTTTTTCAGATCAAGAGGATGTAATTTTCCTTCAACAAAATCTCTTTCTAGCTCCTCATATGATGCATAGTCAATAGGTCCCCCGTACTTTGTAGGTCTCTCAACGTGGAGCACAAAACCTCTCTTAGCAAAAAGTATATATTTATTTATTTCAAGTATTGGGTTCTGCTCAACCTGTCGAGCAGGACAATAGGCCGCTCTAATTTTCCTCTCTATTTCCTCTGGAGGATCGTGAACAAATATGGCCGTTTCAGGCTTTGACTTAGACATTTTCACGTCAGAAAGAACATCATCTATATCAGCTCCAATAGCTTCCATCCTTCTTTCACCCTTTAGGGATGAAATAAGAGGAGTATGAATGGCAACTGGCTTCTTTCTGCCTAGTTTTTCAGCGAGATCTCTAGCAAGCATGTGAGCTTTTCTCTGATCCATACCACCTAGAGCGATATCAAGATCCAGGTAAAAAATGTCGGTAACCTGCATTAAAGGGTATATAAGCTTTGAAAAGTCCATTTCTGCCTCATCAGCCCTTCTACCCATAATAGTTAATGCTCTTTTAACTCTGGCTAGAGTTGAGTTTTTCGCAGCTCTAATCAGTAATCCCCAATACTCCTTATCTGATACTAACTCCTCAGCATCAAGGAACCTAACTTTGTCAGGGCCAATGCCTATAGTCTCCATAATGGCTCGAACTAACTCAGCAGACCTTCTAATAAGGCTTAGATCTCCTCCAAGCTTGTCATTTATCATAGCGTGCCAAGTTGCCTCAAGTATGATGAAGTCTACTCCTGCATCAACCAAGTCTTTGACTTTATACATCCAAACAAGCCAACCGATGTGAGCTAGACCGCTTGGCTCAAAGCCCAAATATCCCCTTATCTTCTCTTCACTTTCCAATTTTCTTTTAAGATCCTCTAGTGTGACTACTTCAAGGGTGTTTCTGGTTATTAATTCTATTTTCTCATTGATGTCCATACCTGTTCACCTTGGCTAACATAACCCAATCATAATATTCTATGAGACCGCTTCTATAAGCTTGCCAATTAAGCTTTTACGGGCTGGAACAATAATAAGAGTAGATGATTTCGAAGGTGGACACGCATATGTTACCTCAGGAGTACGTTGCAAAAAGAATACTGCCTATAGTGAGAGCTCTACTCTCTCACAGGCTTAAGGAAAGGGGGTTCAGTCAGCAGAGGATAGCTGAAATAGTTTTAGTGAGTCAACCTATGGTGAATAAGTACTTAAGGTCTTCAAGGAATGATCTCTTAAGGATGTTAAAGAATGAGGGCATTTCTACTAATCTCATAGAATACGTATTAGAGGATCTCTTGATGTCAATTGAGGAAAAGAATGATATAAAGGTTGAACTTGCGAGTGCAGTAAATCTCTTAGCATTTGAAAGTTCATTTTGTAAGAAAAATATGGAGCTCTGTGAGGAGACTTTAATGCTTTCAAAGAAGGCCGAGATGAACTTAGTGAGAAAATTCTTAGCTTCAATAGTTAATTTACCAGGTATAGAGAAACTCATACCTGAGGTTGGCTCTAATATAGCTTATGATCCATTCGGAGAGAACGATCCTAGAAAGATGATAGCCATAGAGGGCAGAATTGTTAGAGGTATGGAAGGCGTTCACGTAGCAGGTGATCTCAAAGTGGGTGGTAGCAAACATACGGCACGAGTTCTTTCACTTATCCAAAAGTATTGTCCTGATTTTCGTACAATATTTGTTGTATCTAATAAAAAGGGGATAAAAAGTGTTCTGAGAAAGTGTAGATTAAACTATGTTGAGACAGGACCTCACGTTTCTCACGAGGATGTGGAAAGTAGCATAATTGAGGAGTTTATGAGAAAATACGGAAAATGTAAAGTGGATGTTATTTTAGATAAGGGTGGTAAGGGGCTAGAACCCGTCGGATATGTTTTGGGAAGATCTATGGAGGAGCTATTTGAAAAAATTGTATGCATAAACACCAACTTTAAGGTTTAGAAGTGTTCTGATCTGGTCCCGCCGCGGGGATTCGAACCCCGGACCACCCGGTGCCTGCAGGCACCGGGCTAGAGCCCGTCCCACTACAGCCGGGCGCTCTACCGCTGAGCTACGGCGGGTGAGTTCCCTTTCATCAAATAAGGTGGAAAGACCTTAAAACGTTAACTCTCCATAACTTAAAGCTTAGCATTGTCTCTAACATTAGCACACTAGGCAGAGTCAAAAATCATTATTTAGTAAACAAATAGCAAAAGAGAAAGGACGTACTGAGTTATTAATGAAGTTAACACAAAGAAGGATGAATATTTAAGAAATCTTATAGGTCTAACTCTATGCCCCCTCTGTTCGGCCATGGAGAAGGTAACGTAAAGAGCTGGAGCTGCTGCAGTAGTTAGATTGCTGGCTAAGGTAGCACCCCAAGCTATTCCCCAATAAAGAGGCCATGCTTGAAGGCTATAAAGCCTAGCAAAGTCTTTAGCCGTATAAAGAAGCGCCAATACTATGGTGTCATGTTCTACAATTGTAGAAAGGCCAGCAGAGATCCAGTAGAACGCTGTAAAGGAAGTTATCTTGGTTCTCATCCATGAGGAGCCTAAGAGAAGAGCTACTTTGTCAAGGGCTCCAGAATAATTTAACCCCCCAGTTACTACGAACAATGATATGTAAAAGAGTATTGCTCTCCACTCAATTCTCCTTAGACATATATGTTCAAATGATGGAATCCTATCGTCTCTAGTAATTCTTCTATATATCTCTATCACGGTGGCGAGAAGAGAAGCACCAGTCAAAGAGATGAAGCCTAGAGGTACACCTAGCCTAGGTCTTAGGGCCATCGCTATGACTGTTCCAAAGAAAATTAGGAGTGTCGAAATGGTTAGGAATTTATTATATTCTTTCCTTTTCTTCTCAGTGAGGGGCTCATATTTTTCTTTTTCATCTTTTATGAAAAACTTTGTATATAAAAGTACAACAATAATAAATGTCAGACTCAGCAAGGGAAAGCTGCTTGGTCTGCCTTTAAATATTATGAAATCTAGAAATTCATACCCAGCCACCGCGTGTAAAAGTTGTGGAGGTATGTCTCCTAGAAGTAAGGCAGTGCCCATAAAGTTTGCAGAAAGTGCCACAAGGAAAAGTGCTGGAAGAGGATCTCCTTTATGTCTTTCAGAAACCTCTAGGATTAGTTCTCCTAGGAGAAGGATTACAAGAACGTTGTCTAAGAATGTTGATATAAATCCGGCAAGAAGGGCTAGGTAAAGGACTAAGTTTTTGTAAGAACCAGCTTTTCTCTCTAAATAAAGGACTGTCCTCTCAATAATTCCTGATTCAGTCATATAACCGGCAATTATCCACATTCCAAGCAGTATTCCTATTACATCCCAGTCTATGTAGTTGAAAGCTCTTTCAGGAGTAAAACCTTTAATGAAAATTATCATGAGGACACTGCCTAGAAGGCCAGCCACAGGTTCATCTATAATTCTCAGAACGATAAGTAGAACTGTGATGAGAAAAATCAGTGTTGATAGCAAAG
>JALWOJ010000195.1:16145-41367 GCA_026995555.1 Acidilobaceae archaeon
TTTTATTTCGTCTATAAATCTTTAGCATCCTTTCGGGTGGACAGATGAAAGAGTTTAAGGGTAGAGTGATAGTTCCTGGTAGAGCTAAGGGAAGAGCTGTAGTGGTTGATTCAGTGAGCTTTTATGGAGATGTTGACCCTAAAAAGGGCATACTGAAAGGTTCTGGGAGAATGCTTTCAGGAAAAATATTAGTTGCAAGAAGAAGTCATGGAAGTACTGTGGGCTCCTACGTTATATATTCAATGAAAAGTTTAGGAACGGCGCCACTCGCCATATTAATGAAAAGAACGGAACCAATTATAGTTGTTGGGTGTGTGTTAGCTGATATACCTCTAATAGACGCACTACCAGATGCTTTCTTTGAGATTGTGAGGGATAACACTTTAATAGAGGTAGATGAGAGCGGAAAGGTGGTTTTATATGATTGAATAATAAAGTATAAAGCCTTTTTTCGTTCAGGATCAACTTGATATTTTGCTCATCGAAATTGTTTAGGATCAAGGTGATGATTACTGGATAGTAATAGTTTAAAGAAACTTGAGAGGGGACTTTGGTATGTTACAGCCATAGTGATAGGTATTGCCTTGACTCTAAGCATTTTTGCATCCTTCGATGTTTCTAAAGGTTATGTATGGTGGACGGTTCTATGGGGTGCGATTTTTGCTTTCATTCTTTTAGGCCTCATAAAATCTCATGCTAGCTGGAGTTGAATTTGAATTAGTGTATCTTTTGTTCGATACATAGAATGTTAGTAGAAAAAGCATCTTTTAAGAGTTTTTTTCATTTATGTGGGGAAGCTTCTTGCATAGTAATCAAGGATTTTGATATAAAATCATCTAGAGATTCTGTAAGCTCTTCTCGAGTACCTCTCAACTACACCTATGTCTGCTAGCTTAGACATTATTTTACCAGCCGTTTTCGTTGATATTCCTAACGCATCTGCCAACCCTCGCACAGTTATGTATTTCGTTTTCCTCTCCAACAACATTTCAGAGATTCTTTTAAGATTAAGAGAAACCTTAATCTTGGCGCTCACGAATGGTCCCCCATTAATTAATTATTTTAAGGAGGTGAGGGTGACTCCTCTTCGGAGAGTTAAGAGGGGGCCGAGACTTGGCTAAAGGAGGTGCATTAAGGAAATATAGAGCAATAATTGAGTCACTGGGCTTCAAGGAACTAGATGTCTATAGGGTTAAGAAAGGGTCTAAAGAAGTTGATATCATAAGAGCTATGGAGTTGTCGACAGGAAAGATCGTCACCATAGACCTCGGAACGCTTAGAGAGTCCCTAGATTATACAGAGTTTTATAAAAAGGTTATTGATGAGCTGAAAAAGAACGGAATAACATTAAGTGAAAGAATAATTAGCAGAGTAGGTAAAGCTGTGGAAGAGCTGAGTAAGAGGTACAGTGTTGTCAAGGAACCTATTAAGGAGAGCGAAGGAACAGAAATAAATGCTTCTCAACAACAATAGGAGTGAATGTAATGAGGAAAGGTGGGCTTTTCTGAGCATATGCAATGAAGTGTGTGGCCGTAACCGAGAACAGCGCTTTTCACTCTCTACCTTTTGATAAATGGCTCGCCAAGATGTTTTGTCTGCCTCTCATTTTTGACTATTTATAGCAAATGAATCAAGAGGATGAAAAGGAACGCTGCAACTTGGACCCTTAATATACTTGAAGATTCCTAGTGTTGTCCAGAATTTAGTGTTTCTTTCCCAAATATGGTTATCCTTCCAGAACAGCCGCAAGGACGAGCTCTTCTAGAGGTGCTAAATAAACCTTTGCACCTTTTCTGCTTAAATAGTATAGAGCCTTGTAAGAGTTAGTTAATATTTTCAAGTTTTCAAGCTTTAGAGGGCTAACTACTAAGCATGTATCTTTCACGACAGTAACTCCTAGACTTCTTAGCTCATCTACAATGCTAAGAAGCCTTCTGTCAAAGAGGATGGATTTTGGTATTGAAACTATGAACTTCTTTCTGACCTTGCCCACGCTCTTTACCAAAACATAAAGTTCTAAAAGCTCCTCGGCTCCCATGTGGGGGCAGCCTGTATATATTAGATCGATATCTTTAGGATCTTTTGGTCTTAAGGAATCTAATCGCGACTCCAAGATAAATGCTTCTACAGCAACTCTTTCTCTAGGCTTCCAGTTATCTGGTAAAGGTTCTGGTGTAAGACCCGGAATGTAAGTCATAGCTATATTTCCAGCAGCTCCAAGTGCTGCAAAGAACTCCTTTATATACAATCTTTTAGTAAGGTTTACTCTGACAAGGGGAGGAGTCTCTAGTTCGTGGACACCAGCTATCGCTTCAGCGAGCACCCCTGCTAAGGCTTCATTGAAGCCCCTTCTTGGTTCCTCAACAATATATTCTATTTCAGGTACTCTGTTCTCCTCTATATGCATCCCATAATTGTATGTGTATCCAGATATTGCAGCCATTAATGCCAAAGGACCTCCTTCTCTATTAGTCCTCAAGCCTAGAACGCTATTAGCATAAACTACTGCATTTGACTCTCCCCATGCAACATGATCTCCGATTTTCAGATCGTATTTTTGAATAACCCCGACATCATATGGTGTACATGAAAGAATGAGATCCCCTCCCATTTTTCTTAGGGCTTCCAATATCTCCTTTTGCTTGTTGAAATATTTCTCATCAACATTAAAAATTTCAGGTTGTTCCAAATCAAAACCTATGGGATTAACAGTTGCTGGTACCGAGAACCTTGCTCCACTTTCAGAGAATTTTTTAATTAGATCTAAACCTGCATCGCCTATATTGCTATATGAGACGCCAGATATGTGAGCATGTTTTATCTTAACTAAACCGTCTGCTCCAAGCGCCTCTCCAACCTTGACTATTACCTCTAGGGCTTTAGCTTTGGCCCAACCCTCTTCACCATTAAGGATCCTCTCTGCGTATCTATCCAGATGCACACTCATTCACCTTGAACCTCAGGTATTCTAGCCTTCTGAAACCTCTCTCTTTCCTTAAGGGGGGCCGTCGCATCTATTCCTATTTTTGTCGTTAACGCATCTATTGAGCTAGGATCTAAAGTTGAACCTCTAACATTCTTAATGATTATAAGGTCCTTATCGCCCTGAAATCTAGTAGCTATTGCCCATTCAACATCTTCTAGGTCATCAACATCAATATCCGAATCCACAACCACCACATGCTTTAAGCTAGGGTGGGCAGCAAAGGCAGCTATTATGGCGTTCTTCGAGTCACCTTCATGATTCTTTTCTATGGAAATTATGGCATGAAGCCAGCCTCCTCCTCCCCATGTAAGTCTCACTTTATGAACTTTGGGGACAACCTTTGAAACGGAGTCCCAAATAAAGGCCTCTCTGGGAAATCCCATGAGCAGTGCATGTTCCCTTCCGCCTGGGAGTATTACATGAAATGGCTCATCTTCATTGATATATATCTTCAAGACCTTGATAATAGGTTGTTCCCTTACTCTGTCATAGGTTTTAGTAATGTCAACAAACGGTCCTTCGGGAGCGGTCTCCTTTGATATTTTTGCCTCGATTAAGGCTGAAAAGGGCCAGGGCACGGGGTTTTTATGTAAGGGACTCTCTACAAGCCTGACATCCGTACCAAGGATCTCTGGTACCATTGAGAGTTCAAAAACTCCATAGGCAGGTGATGTGGCAGCAGCTATTAAGAAAGCCGGATGGACGCCAAAAACTATGCTGACTGGAAGGTCTTCCCCCCTCTTTATGGAAGTTTTATACATGCTCCATAAATGTCTAGGAACGATTCTTATGACCCCCTCCTCTCTACTTCTTACTAGGATTCTATGTATGCTTGCGTTACATACATTATCCAGACAGGAGATTACCAAGGAGGAGGTGAAATATAAGCCGCCGTCCTTTTCATAAAATTTTATTGCTGGAAGTTTGTAAAGGTTCCTCTCGATCTCCTTGCTGCCAGGGAAGCCTTCGAGTCTGAGCTTGTTCTTGGTGCTCATCGAGGATAATAGCTTCCTATATGCTTCTTTTTCATCCTTCGAGCCAAGGGCCTTTAATATGTGCTTCCTGTCCGAGACAACCGAACTCACTGAACGAAGAACTGAGCCTCTAATGTTGAATAGTGCAGGCCTCTTAAGCCTCTCAGCTTTCATAATCGCAATGCTCGGCTCATAGATCCTCCTTAGTTCTCCAAACTCAATGGGTTTTAGATCGGCAATGAAAGATTTCAAATCTATCATCTGCATCTTTCACCCAAGAACATAGCTTAATATGACTATAACACTTTTATTGTTATTTAAGGTGAATGCACATTTCGCTTCTTAGATCCGTGATGAAATTAAATGTTTGAAGATTCGTCAATAACTTTCAACGATGTAGTTACATGAGCTTTGAAAGTCCTATCAAGGCTATAGTTATTGATGCCATTAAATCTCTATCCCTGACGGTCTCGAGTATGCGCCAATTACTTGGCATGCTTGTAGTTCCATCCTCATTCACGATCCTGACATCATATTTTAAATCGTTCAACTCTTCTATGACGTTCCCTGAGTATTCTCCTCCCCCAACATACACCCTGGTAATTGATGATGGTATCCAGTTTTTCAGCCAAACAATTTCCTTCTTTAGCTCCACTATGTTTAGTTTCGAGAGCCATAAAAGAATGTTATCAGCAATGGCTGAAAGGCCTAGGAAGGTGGGTCCAGGGTCAATGCCTATGCTAAGCGTTCTAAATGCCTTTTTAGGGGCAGTTATTGCAAGTGAAATCGCCTGCCAAGGGTTGCTAACGTTATCAATAATATACTTAGCATGTATCCGCCATTCAATTTCACTTTCAGGACTGCCGGGTTTAGGAAGTACAGCCACATCAACATTTAGACGTTCGTTTATGGAAGGCAAGATCACCTCTATTCCCTGTAAACTTAGGAGTTCTTTCAATTTTCTCACTACTTTTATTGATTCGGGATCTCCTCTTAACCAAGCAATAGTCCTTCTCAGCTGGGCCTCACCGTTACCTTCTCATATCAGATGAGATCTCCATCGAGAGTTTATGTAACATAGGTCTCTCCTCTATAGAATAGTTGCCCTTGGAAGTTCTAACTATTAAAAGGCCACCCCAATAAGCTATAGGATAGAGTTCTTCATTTAGGAGTTTTTCATGTTTAAGTAAGGGTGGTATTTCGACAGAGGGTTTTATCGCAAATAATTTCCCCTTCCATTCCTGACCTAAGATATGCGAGACCTTCTCAGCAACTTCTACTAATCTTGAAGCAGCCTGGGCTCTGCTGAGTTTTGACTTAACTCTTCTTTGATGCTCTGTAGCAAATCCCAGCGAGGAGATTTTCATTTCAGCAGCCCTGGCCTCCCTCGCACTGTCATATATTCCTAGGATCGTCGCAACGAGGTGGTTCTGCTCCGCGACCCTCTCATAGACCCTGAAGAGCCTCGTGCTCCCAACCTTCGGCCTTTTTCCCCCGGAGTCCAGCATGTAAACCGCATATTCGGCCTTGACCCTCCTGTCAAGGATCTTGCAGGCCTCCAGGGCCCTCTCGCCCTTGAGGCTCATGCACATGTCATAGAGGTACCTGTCGCTCTTCCTGTGCTGCCTGCAGTACCCATCTGCCTTAACGTTGCAGTATATCCTCTCCCAGGGTTTATCCCTAGAGTCTAGCGGCCCGCTGTGCCACCTGCAGTAGGAGACCCAAGGATGGGGCAGTATCCTAAACGGGCCGTTATATTTCAAAGGATCAGTTGTTGATGGATGTTGAACTATGAAAGAGTCTAGCTTAATGATATATGTATCAATGTTGAAGGTTTCAATACCAGAAAGTCCTCGCATTTCAACCTTTTCTGTTCCTAAAGGCTTGACCTCCTTATACACAAGCCTGAGTATGACTTCTCTCATCAAGAAGGACTACCTATTTTTACTATCTAATTATCATAAAGTATAAAACATTTTTATAAAATAACATATTAAAATATATAGCTTTTAAATAAAACTTGTAAAGGTAGCAGGATGTGGAGATTTGACCGCGAATAAATGTAATGAAATATTTGAAAGAACTATTATAAAAGGTAGACCTATAAGGATAAGGCTTGCGTGTGACAAGGATAGAGAAAAGCTCATAAAGTTTTATGAGAGTCTAAGCGTTGAAACCATCTACAACAGGTTTATGGGGGTAATAAGGTACTTTGATCCGTACGTCGATAATTTGCTAAGAAAGAGCAAGTCTCTGGTGATAGTTGCTGAGGATGAGGAAAGTAATGAAATAGTTGGAGTGGCTGAAGCTGTTGGAGATGAGAGTGGGGCAGCTGAGTCGGGTATAGCCGTTCTAGAAAGGTATCAGAGAGGAGGCCTCGGAACGCTCATGGCTAAGATTCTTGTTGAAAAGTCTAAGGAGGCGGGCTTTAAGAAGCTTTATGGCTACATTTTCTCTCATAACCTTGGAGCATACAGGCTAGCAAAAAAATTTGGTGCTAGGATTAAGAGAGATTACGGAGATATAATGAGAATAGAGATACCTCTCTAACTTCGTCAGATTATGATGATAACTTAACTATCTCCTCAATCCTACCCTTTATAGCCTCTGCAAATGCTTTATTTTTTATTACTACAGAGATAACATCATTCTCTCCAGAAGGAAGACCTATTATGACAGTATCACATGCCACCATGAAATCCATTATGGAAAAGACACTTCTATGTAGTCGTATATCTCTTCTTCTGAGTTTCTCTAATATCGAACTCGGGATGTTGACATTAGTTGGAATAATTATCCTAGTTCCTCTAGGAAGTACACCGATAAGCTCCTTAAATATATTCCAGTATTCAAGAGCCCTCTCGGCAGCCTTATATGTCATAAATGAAGGCGGTTCACTGCAACTTTTAGTTAGACTTATAGCTTTGGCTATAGAATTTATTAATCCTTTGATTATAGCCAAGCCCTCCTCATTCCTGCCCGTCCTTGCAATTCTTTCAATACTTTTTCCAAGCTCTTCGATTTCTTTAGCCCTAATGTTGGCCTCCATTAAGATCTTTGATGAGATCGCCCTAAAGGATTCCAAGGGGCGTACAGGTGTGTATAAGCCGCTTCTTTCAATGATAAGTCCCTTAGCCTCTAATGACCTTAAAACATCATAAATTCTTTGGTGAGGTATTGAAGCTTCTTTAGATATTTCCAGAGGTCTTGCCTCTCCTAGCTTCAATAAAGTTAAATAAGCTCTCGCTTCATATGTGTTAAGTCCTATAATCTCCTTCAGTTTTGCGATGATCTCTTTCTCATCAAGCAGGCTTGTCAGGGAGCTCCACCCTTGAATAAATATGCTAGGGCAAAAATAACAGCTATTATTAAGATTAGGGCCAAAGAGAACACGGCAAGATAAATCATTGCTGGAAGTAGGATAGCTAAGACGATCCCGTAAAGTAGGGACTCGGAGAAGCTCCTCTTCCTTGAAGTACCATAAAAGAAGCCTATAATGAAACCTATAACTGCCATGGCCACGGTCGATACCACGAAATTCACCTTCCTCTTGTAGAGTTTAAGAGACAAAGCTTTATTTAAGTATCTCAGTAGTTTTATATTTGATGTCGAAAACTATCTGGTGGAACAATGTCCTTAATAAACGATATTGAGGTAAAAGATTTAGAAGAGGCTGTGGGAAGGCTCTCAGTTAATGGAGCAAGTTATGGCGAGGTCAGGTTTCATAGGAACAAAATTTTAAGCATAACTATAATGAATGGAGTTGTTCTAGGCATAGGAAGGGAGACAAGAGAAGGTTATGGCATACGCTCTATAGTCTCTGGAGGTCTAGGGTTTGCAAGCACCAACAACCTTTCCAAAGAGGGTCTGAATGAGGCTTTAAACAGATCTTTGTCAGCAGCTAGAGCGGCTTCAAAGGGCATATCCAGGAAAATAGAAATGGCGCCAGCTAGGCTAGGAAGAGCTTCCTATTCGGTAACTCCTAAAAGAAGTTTTGAAGATGAGCCCATTGATGTTAAGATCTCTAGGCTCAGAGAAGCTTATAAGTCATTGGAGCTTTCCAAAAACTCGTTTAAGGTGACATCTGTAAACATTGTTTACAGGGAGTCGATAGAGGAGAAGGTCATTGTTACTAGCGATGGTGCCCTTATAGAATCTAGGATACCGAGAATTTCGGTATTTTATAACATAAGCGCGCAATATGAAGGTAAAAGGGCAAACAGGTGGTTTCAGGTAGGCGGCTCTGGAGGTCTTGAAGTTCTTGAAGAAAACAAACTTGACAAGTTGATGGCTGAGGATATAGAAAGCCTTTATATAAACCTAGTTAAAGCTAAATCTCCTCCCAAAGGCGTTATGGATGTAGTCTTGTCACCGGAAATAGTGGGACTTGCAGTTCATGAGTCCTCGGGGCATCCCAGCGAAGCTGATAGAATAATGGGCAGGGAGGCTGCTCAGGCCGGTCTAAGCTATAGAACCTTCTATAAAGGCACTAGAATTGGCTCTAGGTATGTGACTGTCGTTGACGACCCCACAATACCTGGAAGCTATGGATTTTATCTATATGACGATGAGGGTGTGGCAGCTAGGGCAAGATATCTGTATAGGAATGGTGAGTTGGGAGAACTTTTGCATAACAGGGAGACCGCGAGTGTCTATGGAACTGAAAGCAACGGCGCAGCTAGGGCTATGGATTACAGGAGCGAGCCGATAGTTAGGATGGCTAACACGTACTTTATGCCAGGCGATTACACCTTTGAGGAGCTCATAGAGGACATAAAGGAGGGCGTCTACATAAAGAAGTATATGGAGTGGAACATTGATGACATAAGGTGGGGGCAGAGATATGTGGGCCTAGAGGCTTACATCATAAGAAATGGAGAGCTTAAGGAACCCGTTAGGGATGTTGCCCTCGAAGTCACCACCAGGGAGTTTTATACTAGCATAGACGCCGTCGGAAAGGACCTACGCTTTTACGCTGGTACCTGTGGTAAAGGGGAGCCTGCGCAGGGAGTTCCTGTATGGTTTGGAGGTCCTCACGTAAGGTTGAGGAGGGTGAGATTCATATGAGCGAGTTTGAGGAGATCGTTGAGAAGGCAAGAAGCGTCGTGGAGCCTTTGGTTGATGAATATATAATCTTGGCTAACGTAAAAAGTGAGGCCATGATAAAGCTGGCGCACGGGGAGATAAGCGTCGTTCAGTCATGGAAGGATTTGAACCTCAACATGTATATAGCTAAGAGTGAGAGAATAGGCATATATACAATAAATGTTAAGAGGTTAGAGGATGATATAAAGAAGGCTGTTTCCGATCTAGAGAAAGTTGAAAAGTCACCGTTTTATGCACCATTACCAAAACCATCAGGTTCGTCCTCTGAGGAAGTAGATCCCAAGATTAAAGAAGCTGTGGAATCTGGGGACCTGTCCTTTGTCATAGAGGATCTTGAATTAAAAGATGTGGGCGATGCCGCTGGTATGATAAGCCTTTCGCTGTCAAACGAGTATCTGCTAAGCAGCTCTGGAGCCAGATATACTTCATCAATAACAAAGTTTAACGGTTACATAAGGGTCTTTAAGGGGAACTCGAGCGGTCAGTGGAGCTGGACGTCAACAAAATACAACATATCTGCAGCTAAGAATGCAATTGGCATGGCAAAGGAGCTCGCAGAGGAGTGCAGTAAATTGCCAAGAACAAGGTTTGAGCCAGGAACTTACAGGGTTCTTCTGGGCCCAATGATCGTTGGAAATCTCATGGAGGAGGTGGCATCCGCTGCAAGCGCGGGTATGGTTGTTTTTGGAATGAGCTTCTTTACTGGAAGAAAGCCAGGGGATACCGTCGCCTCTGAAAATCTTACACTTAAGGATGTGCCATTAAACAGAGAGCTTCCGGGCTTCAGAACTTACGATCAGGAAGGTGTCGGTACTAAGGATAAGCACATAATAGAAAAGGGCGTCTTCAGGGGTTTCTTACATAACAGCAAGACGGCTAAGCTTCTAGGAGGGGAAACTACGGGAAATGCCGGCTGGATAATGCCCCAAGCGTTCAACCTTGAGATAGGGAAAGGAGACCTAAAGAATGACGAAATTTTTGAAGCTTTGAGGAACGGTTACTTCCTGACAAACAACTGGTACACTAGGTTCCAGAACTATCTTGAGGGCACGTTCTCTACAGTGACTAGAGACGCTGCATTTAAGGTTGAGGGAGGAAAGCCCGTTGCATGCGTCGAAAGGGTCAGGATAGCAGATTCGTTGCCAAGGATCCTTAAGTCAGTAGAGGGACTTACCAAGGAAAGGTGGCCAATTGAGTGGTGGGAGGTAACGATACCAACCCTTACTCCATACATGCTTCTCTCAGAGGTAAGACTGACGGTTCCTCAGTGAAGAAAGACATAGAAAACAATTTCTAATCTTTTTTCTCTCTGGAGAGTTCTAGATAGCTGGTGCGGGGGTGCCCGAGCCTGGTCAAAGGGGTCGGGCTCAGGACCCGATGGCGTAGGCCTGCGTGGGTTCAAATCCCACCCCCCGCACCACATAAAATTCTCATAAAGGTGGATCCTAAGGCATAAAGTGTATGAAGTTTTAATCAGGTAGAATGACACATGCGGTTTTGTAGTCTAAAGTACTAAAATAGGGAAGTGTAGCAAAAAGAGCGCTTAAACGGGGAGCGTTATTCAACATCTAAAATCAAAATAAATATAATCAAAACCCTCTAAGATATTAAAGTATTGGGAATAATGGAGTGGTTGGGCTGATATGAGCTTTGAGGAAGCTGAGATTCTAAAAGAGAGGGCTGAGGCCTTTCTGATAAATGCTAAAAGACTCATAGAAGAGGGTTTTTATGACATTGCAGCATTCAACTTAGAACAGTATTGCCAGTTGATCCTCAAATACAAGTTGTTAATAAAAACAGAGCATATCCACGCACTCATTCATTGATAAGATTGATAAGGGAGCTCGCTAAGATAAACAAGGAAGTTAACGTGCTTCTAAATCCTAGCAATGTGATTACGCTCACAAAAATAGAGGATGCATATATAGGATCAAGGTATCTGCCTAGAAGATACTTAAAAGAAGAAGTCAAAGCCAATGTTAGATTTCGTTGAAAAGGTGTTTTAAAAATGTCATCGAAAGGATTTGATGTATATATCGAAGAGGCCTTAAAGTATGAAAAGTATTACAGGAACCCAATTATTGTTGGACGTAAAGTAAAGGAGATCGTTTCGAAGTACATCAAAAATGCAAAGGTGTATCTCTTTGGGTCAGTCGTCCGTAAGAAGTTCACGGCATTTAGTGACATAGATGTATTAATAGTAACTCCAAAAGAGTTAAGCAATGATGAAATGGCAGAGTTAAAGACTGCAATAATCACTCAATTGGACGCTCCAATAGAAATACATGTTGTCTCTGAGGATAATTACAGAAAATGGTATATGAGGTTTATGCATGAAAACGAAACAGTAGAGGTTTAAAGTTTTTTATTTCTTCTCAAGTCCTTCTAATAACAAAAGCATTATTTTGCAATATAACTAATCCTTAACTAATTTTTCGACCGGATTTTAATGGGTTCAACATTAAATCTAGAAATCTTGGAATAAAATATGGGAGGATGAGGAAGAACTAAATTCGAAGATCAATTAAATATTTTAGATATCTCTTTGGCAAGGCATTTGTTGTAGCTATGTCCTTATATATTTTGGAAGACATACGAGGTATTCTTTCTTTTGTTGCTAAGTTCACTTCATACAATCCGAACTTTTGCCTAAAACCATGTGGCCACTCATAATTATCTGTTAGGGCCCAGTGTAGATATGCCTTAACATTTAGTCCTTCATCCATTAATTTCTTTAACACATAAATATGGTTTACAATGTATGTAGGCCTGTAGATATCCTTGAAATCCGACGTACCATTTTCCGTCACGAGAATTTCGTCTGAGTACTTCTTTGCAAATCTGATCGCATCAATAAGGCCTTCAGGATAGTTTTCCCACCCCATTGCATCACAAAATCTACCAATTTTAGACAATCCATAGGGTGTGCATGCATATCCGTACCCGGCAACTATGTCAAAGTCTAAAATATGATATTTTCTAAGCTTACTGGGGTTTCTTTTAACTACGATCCTTGTATAATAATTTACACCAAGCCAATCTAGCTTCTCTCCTAAGATGCTAGGTTTGATGTACGTTCTACCATCTAATTCAGAGTCCAGAATACCTCTTTTTATGGCGTTTAGTATAACTTCATTGTGCAGATACGAGTAATGTTCAGACGCTACACTACTTTCTTCATCCCCTACTCCATAGGAGGGTATAACGTTATATATCATACCGACTTCAGCTGCCTCTTTTGAATCGTGATCCGCTTTTATACGATCAAACCTTTTTATCATTTCATACGCTAGGGCATGTGCCACAGCAATGTTTGTTACAGCCTTTGGAACGACCTCGGGGGCCACGACGCCTGGAGGAAATCCAGCATAAGCGTTCAAGTATCCGAGCTCTATGGGAACTATTGGTTCATTCATAGTAGACCATTTGTCAACTAAATCTCCTAACTTCCAGGCTATATATGCAGCATATTTAGCAAACTCTATGGGGAAAGAATCTTCAATGATTCCTAAAGGTCCATTCTTTAGATTTGTTATACGTGCCCTTATAGGGTTGTGTAACCAAAACGGCAATGTAAAATGATATAAGTTTACTATAACCTTGAATCCCAGCCTTTTGAGATCAAGTATTATCTTTCTATAAAGTTCTACGGCGTCATGATCAGCTATTTCGTCAAGCCTTCTTAACGTCTCCTCATCGATGTCTACTTTCTTAGGTAAACCATTCCCATCATATTCTACATCCACTTTAACGAGCCATGTAGGATGAGGAAAAATTCTGCTCCATTCAATACCGATTCTATAGATATTAAGGCCCAGGCTATGTGCTATTTCATGATCTTTTCTAAACAATTCAATATAGTTTATACCATCTTCCGGAAGATCTCCGCTAACTATTTTAGATGATATATTAAAGGGATCCCTTACCCAGTACCACCAATCGGTGTTGGTATCTATAAATCTTCTGTAGACATCTCCCATTTCAAATTGAAAGCCTGATTGTGAGACCCCCCATCTAAAGCTATCAGGAAATTCCAAATTCTTACGGGCTTCCATTTTTGATCACACTGCAATAGAATGATTGAAATGATGCTAACGATCATCTTTGTATCTACTTTGTTCAAGGGTTATTTTAGTTTTACTACCTATCTAGGTCATTATAAGTTTTTAAAAAATGTTTATATATTAAAAATTTTTAGAGATAACATTATGAATGAAAACCTAAAAGTGTATAACTAGATTTGGAGGAGAGTAACTTGAACAATAAATATAAATTAGTAGGGGTCCTATTAATATTGGCTTTTACGATTACTTTATTGACACCGATCACACAGCTAGTATATTCACAAGCGCAGAAGACGCCTCCACGAAACGAAACTCTCGTGGTGGGAGGGGGACTCTGGAGTCCTCCAACAAACTTTAATCCTCTAGTACCATGGGCAGCCACAACTGGTACTATAGGCCTAATATACGAAACGTTATATTTGTATATACCTAATCTTAATAAGTGGGTTCCTTGGCTCGCCGAGTCAATGCCTAAATGGCTTAATAGTACAACCTTAGAAATTAAATTGAGAAATGCTTGGTGGTGGGATGGACAAAAGCTAACAAGTAAGGATGTCAAGTTTACCTTCTATGATTTACCTAAAGAGCTACCTTCACTTTACTACAGCTCAATACTAAGCTATCTCATAAAAGTTAGCACTCCAGACAATAGAACGGTGATATTCTATTTCAATAAAACAACGATCAATTATCCACAAATAGCTTATTATCTATATAGTATACCAATAGTTCCTGAGCATATATTTGAGCCTATTGTTAAAAAGGAAGGTGCTAAGATTTTACAGCTACAGGTCGTGGGTGCTAGCAAGCCAGAGGATATCGTCGGATCTGGAATGTACAAAGTATACTTTACGACATCCGATACAGTTTATTATGTGAGAGTCGATAATTGGTGGGGTAAGAACGTATTCGGACTACCGGCACCAAAGTACATTAAGTACATAATGGTATTTAGCAACCAAGTAGCTTTAGGAATGCTTCTCAGAGGAGATCTTGATTGGAGCAACTACTTCATACCTGGCATTCCACAACTTATCAAGAGATACAGTTTCTTGGTGACCTTTTATAGACATAAGCCGTATTACCTTCCGGCAAATGTAGCATATCTCTTCATAAATACTCAGAAACCTCCTCTTAATGATCCGAGGTTCAGGAAAGCTTTATACTATGCAATAGACATAAATAAGATCATCAACGAGGTATACGGAGGAGCTGTTCTAAAGTCGAACGCTGTGGGTCTGATACCCATACCTGGATGGAAGGAGTATATAGCGCAAGATCTCCTACAGAAGTATAACTACACATATAATCCAGAAAAAGCCAAGAAGCTATTAGATGAAGCTGGATATATCGATAGAAATGGCGATGGATGGAGAGATCTGCCTAATGGCAAAACTATAGAGTTAACGATAATAGTACCTTATGGATGGACAGACTGGATGCAAGCAGCAATTCTTATAGCAAATGATCTAAAAGCGATCGGGATCAAGACTGAAGTGAGCTTCCCCGCATATGGAGTCTACGCTGATAAGATGTACAAAGGCGACTTTGATCTATTAATTAACAACTTTGGAAGCTTTGTATCACCAACACCATATACTTTGTATAACTGGCTGTTATGGCAGGACGCTCCTCCTGAAGGCAAGTATAGCTGGAGTGGTAACTTTGGAAGATACTATAACAGTAAAGTTAGAGAATTACTACAGGAGATAGCTCATACACCTTTGTCAGATACGACAAAGCTTAAGCAGCTCTACAGGCAACTTGAAGAGATTCTATTACAGGAAATGCCATACATACCTCTCTGGTACAATCCCTATTGGTTCCAAGCAACTACATTTTACTGGAAGGGATGGCCCACAGAAAACAACCCTTATGGGGTCCCAGTAACTTGGCCAGGAAGGTGGCAGGATGGAGGACTTCTGGTGTTACTTCATCTAAAACCTGTAAAGACCTCTACAGTCACTACAACAACTTCTACCACATCAACCTCCAGCACTACCACAACCCGTTCAACCACCACAAGTAGAACTCGGAGTTCAGCTCAGACCCCCATAACTTCATCTTCCACAACAACTTCTACCACCGCAACCAGCACTACCACAACCTCCTCTCATGTGAGTGCAGGCCTCATTGCAGGAATCGTTATAGTAGTAGTGGTTGTTGTGGGAGTCGCGGTAGCGTTGCTCAGAAGGGGATAGTCAAAATAAATCCATATAAAATCAGGTAGAGGATATATCTTTTTAATAATTTCTCTTTTTCTAATTAAGGGTGCAGTATATGGGATTTTACACTTATATTGCCAAAAGAATAGGTCTCTATACAATCGTATTCTTTACCGCACTAGCATTAGCTTGGTCAATTCCAAGGTTTCTCGGCAATCCCATAGCAATTATAATTGCTAGACTTGGACCAAGCCAGGCTGGAGCTGCTTTGGCAGCTTCTTATTTTATGCAAGCCTTTGGTTTAAACAAACCTCTCCATGTCCAATTTCTTTATTTCTTAAAGGGTCTACTTCATGGCGATCTAGGCATCAGTGTATGGTTACTTGGCAAACCTGTAAGTAGCATTGTTTACAAAGGCGTCATTTTTGACCTAATTCTGATGACCCCAGCAATAATTGTAAGTTGGTATATAGGAAACATCGTTGGAGCCTTGGCAGCTCGTTACAGAAATCTTGACAGAATTCTGTTACCGATATTTTACATATTAACTGCAACACCATATTTTCTGCTTGCCATGCTTTTACAGTGGGGGCTAACAGTTAGATACAAAATCTTTCCCACCGTCATAAAGACAACGGTATTTGAACAGCTTCTTTATCATCCAAACCTAACCGTACTGTTACAATTCCTTCGTGCATGGTTCCTTCCATTTCTGAGCCTTGTAATAGTATCTATAGGCGGATGGGCTTCAGGCATGAGATCATTGATGATATATGAGCTCGAGTCTAACTATTCCAGATATATGGAGATGCTCGGTTTCTCTGAAAAGAGGATTTCATCTTATGCCTTCAGGTACGCAATACATCCTCAGATAACAGGTTTGGGGATACAGTTAGGAACATTGATCACTGGTGCAATAGCTGTAGAGTATATTTTTAACTACCCAGGTCTAGGGTTTTATATGTTCAATGCAATAATAAACAACGATCCTTTTCTGCTGCAAGGTACAATTTTAGTAATGATCTTAATGGTCATCTTTGCAAACTTCCTAGTCGACATTATTGAAGCTATAATAGATCCCAGAATCAGACTCGGCGTCGTAAGGTGAGAAAATATGGAGATAGTAAAAAATATAGGGAGGAGCGAGGTTTGGAGATATTTACATGGAAACACTAAATTCTGGACAAGTATAACAATTGTACTAGCTGTAGTTATCTTAGGAGTTATAGGACCCTATCTGACGAAGTATAGCCCAAATACTCCAGCAGGAGCTCCAATGACCCCCCCGAGCTTCAAACATCCCTTTGGCACCGACTATTTTGGGTATGATGTATTTTCAGAGGTTGTATACGGTATAAGGGTTTCCCTCTCCGTAGGCTTGATTGCAGCACTAATAGCTACGTTAATAGGAGTTATACTTGGAATGATTGCAGGGTTGAGAGGTGGGATAGTTGATGCTATAATAGATACCCTCATTAATATATTTCTTTCGATACCACCAATACTCATAATGATACTATTAGCTGTTTATATAGGTAAAAGAGGAATACTAGAAATGGGGCTTATAATAGGAATTTTATCTTGGCAATGGACAGCAAGAGCTGTCAGAGCTCAGGTCTCAGCCCTGAGGACTTCAGACTTCATAGCATCGTCATACCTCAGCGGTAACTCATACATAAAAGTTCTATTTAAAGACGTCCTTCCTAATATTGCGTCATATATGTTTCTATCGTTTGTTATACAGTTAAGCACTGCAATACTAACTGTTGTGACATTAGAGTTCTTCGGTCTTGGCGCTTCTGAATGGTCTCTTGGAGCTATAATACAATATTCAGTTTTATGGGGAGGTATACCTCTCGGTCTATGGTGGTGGTTCCTTTTCCCAGGCATTATAATTGTTGCACTAATAGCATCGCTATACATTCTAGTAATTTCACTAGAGGAGGTTTTCAATCCAAGACTGAGGAGGTGGTGACAAACATTGACAACGATACTAAAACTTGAAAATTATAAAGTATACTATGAAACTCCAAATGGCTATGTTAGGGCTGTTGATGGCGTTAATTTGGAAGTTGAGAAAGGAGAAATTTTAGGATTGATAGGCGAAAGCGGTTGTGGTAAATCAACACTTGTAATGAGCTTGGTGCTTCCTAAACCCCCTATGAAAATAATGGGTGGCAGGGCCCTTTTAGGGAAGATCGATTTAACAAAATTGTCTTGGGATGAGAGAAGGAAGATCCTTTTGACTAAGCTATCAATAATACCACAATACGCTTTAGATGCATTGCCTGTAATCAAGAAGATCGGGGCTTTTTTAAGTGATTTAGCAAAAGACAAGAACATACCAGAGGATCAGGTCATTGAAAAGTTCATCGAAAGGATAAAGCTTGTTGGCCTGCCAACTAATGTGATAGACATGTACCCCTTAGAGCTTAGTGGTGGTATGAGACAAAGAGTAATAATTGCATTGTCAACTATATTCTCTCCGGATCTGTTAATAGCTGACGAACCGACTTCTGCTTTGGATGTTTCAACTCAGAGACAGGTGTTAGAGTTACTGAGGAATCTCAGAGATACAGGTATAGTAAAATCTATAATCTTTGTCACACATGATATAGCAAGTGTTAGACAGATAGCTGACCGAATAGCGGTGATGTATGCTGGCAAGATCGTAGAGATATCCTCTGTAGAGGAGATCATAAAGAATCCTCTCCATCCATATACACAAGGTTTAATTAGAGCTGTACCTGTTTTGGGCATAAACTATAAGAAGAAGAGGCTTAGTGGATTGCCTGGACAACCTCCAAACCTCTTGAATCCTCCGAGCGGCTGCCGTTTTTATCCAAGATGTAAATACGCCACACCAAAATGTATAAAAGAGGAACCTCCTTCTGTAAATATTAATTCGAGAATAGTCTCCTGCTGGCTTTATGTTAAGGAGGTACCTAAAAAATGAACGAAAATATTATCGAGCTAGACAATGTCACAAAGATCTTTTCACTTGGGGTATTGGGGAAGAATAAAATAGTTGCTGTAGATAGGGTTAGTTTAACTATAAGGAGCGGTGAGATATTAAGTATTTTAGGTGAATCAGGTAGTGGTAAAACGACGATAGCAAGAATGATCTTAAGGTTAATAAAACCGACCAGCGGAACTATAAAGTTCAATGGCGTTGACATTTGGAAGATGAAGAAGTGGCGTGACATAAAAAATTATTACATGAAGGTTCAAGGAGTTTTCCAAGATCCCTATTCGAGTTTTAATCCCAGAAGGAAAATATTAGATCTATTGCTTGATACTGTATATAATGCTTTTCCTGAACTTAAGAAGGATAAAAGAAAGGCTTTGGAGTACATTAATGAAACTCTAGAGAAGGTGGGGCTCGATATAAATACTTTAAGAGGAAAGTATCCTCATCAAGTAAGCGGAGGACAGCTACAGAGGGCAGCCATAGCAAGGGCATTACTCTCAAATCCAGTATTTATCATTGCTGATGAGCCCGTATCTATGGTTGATGCATCCACAAGAATTGATATATTAAACATATTTATAGACCTTAAGGAGAAATATGGCACTTCCTCAGTAATCATAGGTCATGATTATTCCTTGGCTTATTACGTTAGTGACAGAATCGTGGTCCTTTATAGGGGGCAAATCGTTGAAGAAGGCGATCCGGAGGTTTTAGAAGATCCTCTCCATCCCTATACAAAGATGTTAAAGGAATCAGTTCCGTCAATCGATAGAAGATGGGAAAAGAGGCTAGAATATAGGATTGGAGAAATAGATGTAACCAAGAGAAGAAAAGGATGTATCTTTGCTGATAGATGTCCCTTTAAAATGCCTATCTGTGAGGAAAAGGAGCCACCACTCTTCAAGGTGGGTAAGGGAAAAGTAAGGTGCTGGCTTTATGGACCGAAGTAACTCATTGAAGCTCTTAGCGATATTGACACTCCTGACGTTTCTGCTATCAACTTTTACATTTAATATAGCTAGAGCATCAGAAGGAGAGAGTAGGATGTTTTATGGAGCAATAACCATTATACCTTCGCCTTTTGAAGGTTTGAGATCGGTTGCAACACCGAGCAAGATATTTAACGTGGTTAGCATCGGTAATGCAAGTATTGATCCGTGTCTGTGGGGTCTGCAGAAGTATATCTCATTGCATAATTTAAGTGGGCAGTCTGTTATGGAAATTAAAAACCATGTGCTACAGGTCAAAACAATACTTGACTTAGACGGTCTTGATCTTCCAAAGTGGCAAGTTATAGCATACAATGAGATAATATATGGAATAAAGCCTTGGGGCATGCCTCCATATCATCATGTTCCGACACATCCGTTTAGGTTACCTTCGAAGGTCGGCCTTTTGCCAAGGATAATTTTGTTAACTAACTATACAATTTCAAAGTTTAACACAGGGATAGATTTTTCGTACGATCTATGGTTCAAGAGAGAAAACAGGACAAATGGTGTTTGGCCAGGCGACGCAGAGCTAATGATATGGCTTTACAGACATGATGTAAATCCAGCTGGTAATAAGATCGGCGAAATTTCTTCTAAGGTAATAATAAATGGGACGATCAAAAGCGTTAGTTGGGAAGTCTGGCTTTATAAAAGGATGGGAACTGGATGGCTCTATATAGCATTAGTTCTAAAGAAACCTGTTAGAGAGGGTACTGTCGGAATAGACCTTACAGAACTTATTGAAAAAATAAAACCGCTATTTAAAAAGTACTTGGGAACCAATGTTGAAAATATGTATCTCATGAGTATAGAATTAGGAACGGAGATCTTCTACAGTAAGCATATCGACGTGGAATGGGTTCTTAGCAAATATATCATAACGGCTTACAATAAGAACATAAGCAGCTTGGCAGCTCTTAGTGACACCTTGCAACGCTTTACAATAAACAGCTCGTCTTCCATTAGAGAAACAGGAGGCCTTCCAGAAAATACCAAATATACATCATATAACCAGTTCACTTCAGAGACAAGTGCTAGCCCAGGAGAGACAACTTCAAGAACAGTAAAAGGAGTACACGAACAGGATCATAGTTTAGCGGTAGCTATATCATTAATAGTCTCTGCAATCATTGTATTTATGTATGTGATCACAAGAAAATGATACCTTACTCAAAACAAAAACATCCCGACGGCTGGATAACGATTTATGTTATGTTTTGTTCAGTAGTTTTATCGTTTGACATGAAGCTTTTCATCTTAAAGTCTTAATTAATATTGAGTTCTTTTCAGAGCTTTCATCTTAACCACCTCCTTGATGAGTAATGAGATGAAGAGAAGGGCTACGTACATAATTGCTGTCAGTATAAATAGGTAGTGATAGGCAGCTGGCTTAGGTATCTTTATGTAGATGAACCTGCCTTGAAGCATTAAGGGTATTGTTATGGAATACATGCTCATTAGAGTTCCTGCTACGGCAGGTCCCCAGGCCGCGCCCATGTTTCTGAAGAGCGTGTTAAGACCCGTGGCTATTCCCATTACTCTCTTCTCGACGCTAAATATCAATATGTTTATCAAGGAGACGTTGAGGGCCGTGATCCCAGCTCCTACAAGGACAACTAAACCCACAAGCTTCCAGATGCCCAGAAGGGTTGGGTTGTGAGATAGAAGCAGGAGCCCTATGATTGCCGTAACAGCTCCTATTTGAACAAACAGCTTTGCACCATACTTAATCATAAGCCTTCCAACTAGAGGGGCTATTATCAGCATGGCTATGGCATTAGGCGTCATTAAAAGCCCGGCCTGAAGTATGTCTTTTCCATAGCCGTAAGGAGGCTTCATTTCCAAAAGATAAATTATTGCCTGCTCCATCATCTGTATCGCAAAGCCCGCAAGGAATATCCCTATGTTGGTTATGAGCACGTTCTTTGCGGACAGGAGATCTATAGATACCAGCGGGTTTTCAGCCCTCTTCTCCCAGAGCACAAAGAGGACAAGACCTATTGCTGAGACAGAAAGTAAGGATATCGTTGAAAGGGACCTCCACCCAACTGAAGGAGCCCTGGTGACCGCGACGAGCCCAGAGACGTCAAAGATCGTGAGAAGGAGCGCTCCCAGGACATCTATTTTTCCAGGAGTTATGTACCTGCTCTCCCTCAATATCTTAATTGAAAGTATCAGCATCAGCACTATAAAAGGTATGACGCTGTGATATGTCCACCTCCATCCATAATTTTCAGCTATATAGCTGCCAAGAGGGAGGGCTATTGCAATACCAACTCCGAACATGGCGCTTATGAGACCTTGGACCTGAGGAACCATCTCAGGCGGGAACTCTTCCCTAACGATGGTGAAGCCTAGAGGGAATATTGCCATTCCCACGCCCTGCAAGGCTCTAGCAAGGAGGAGCAGCGAGAACTTCGGTGCAAAGCCTGTAAACGTCGCTCCTATCGTATATATTAATAGAGAGAAGATGAACAGCTTCTTCTTTCCGTACATGTCTCCAAGTTTTCCCAATATGGCAACGCTTATAGTTCCAGTTAGAAGATATATGGAAAGCACCCAGCTGACGGCGCTGGGTGTCACGTGGAACTCCTTCTGTATTGTTGGCAATGAAGGTATTAGAACAGCTTCAGTATACATTACTAAGATTGGTAATGTAACCAATAGCATCAAAGCCCTCCTTGCATAGTTTAAGTCATAGACCTCCTCGTCCCTAAAGCTCATCTAAAACACCATACCTCCAGATATATCTCCAGATATAGTTTCTGTTCAAATTATTTAAAAAGTTTTAGCTTTCATAAAAAGGAAATAAAGTATATTTAACAAAAACTATGGATATTAAGAAACGAAGCTGTTTAAGTTATCTTTTTAAAGCTCCAAATAACGAGAGCTGCATATCTAGGTATCTAAAGTTTAAAACAGTTAAAAGGTTCTTACCTCTGTCCTCCACTCCTTATTCTCATTATCTTTGGCCTTCCCATTATGAGCCAGTACTCTATCTGAACGCCCGGTTGCAACCTATTTCTAAGGTTCTCATCGTCAGTAGGCTTCTCAATTTCAAAGGTGTCATATGTCTCAAGATCCATAACCTGAACTGAGTCGCCAAGGTCCGCTATGACCTGTCCCAGCCTCTTTTCGACAACGGGTACCTGAACTCTCGTATCAACTGGAGCGACGAAGGTCTTCTTCTGTCCGCTAAATATCCCTATCGCAACTACATGTGCCTTAGCGCTTCCATGTTTTCCTGTCTTTGCCTTTGTTATCTCAACGATCCTGCAGGGCTCGCCATCAATCACAATATAGTTACCCTTCTTGAGCTCTCCAAGAGTCGCGAAGTCCACACTCATCTTAGCTCCCCAGATTTAAGCCTTTTTGACCGTCACTTAAATCTTTTAAGATAACGATCTTGTTACCTTCAATTGCAAACTTTTTCGAGGGAAGGACCAAGGCTCCATCATCTTGACAGATCGTTAGATCTAAGCCTTCCACCCACTCCGCGGCAACGATGGCAGAAATCAGTGCGTCGGCCGAGTGGTTTCCAAATTTTCTTCTAAGGGAGCTTAAGTCCAAGTTAAGAAGTGTTGTTGCCGAGTATGGATGTGTTTCTATGACTAGAACTCCGGCCTCATTATATTTTAGGTAAAGGATCAAGCCTTCGATGGAGAGCCTTCTCATGCCCTTCCAAGTGGGCGGAAGAACTTTACCGCCCAGGAGCCTTACTGCCGCATCAACGGATCTCAGAGGTTTAAGGCCTGAGCCAAAGCCCAGAGGAGCGTCTATAGCCATGACCTTAACTTTCCTTAAAACTATAAGCTTTTCGATCTGCTTCTTGGCTTCAAACTCTCTATCTTCCTTCAGGACATCTATTTTCCAAACGCTTGCGGACACCCTCTCCAAGAGCGCATAGCCCCAGGGCGCTCTTCCTCCTGAAGGATCTATGCCCATAACGCTTCTAGCCTTAATTCTAGAGGTGGGAAACGTTATGAAGCCGCACATGATTCTATCAATGTAGGGATGCAAGGATCTCAATTATCCCCATCCTTATGAGAGATATTGAGAAGCCCGCAATTATTAAGTTCATGAACTTGTCCAGGAGAAGGACCCCTTGACGACCCAAAAGCTCGATTATTCTATCCCCGGCCTTGAATATGGGATAGATCAGGGCAACGTTTAGAACCAAAGAGAGTATAGCCATAGGATAGCCGTAGGCCTGCTTTATGTAGATAACTACTGTAACGCTTCCGGGCCCTGCCAGCAGGGGAGTCGCTATTGGAACTAGCAGGGACTCTGGCTGGGCCTCAGAGCTCGTAAACTCTATGTTCAGGAAGCTGGCAACCGCGTAGACTAGAAGTATTATTCCAGCGGCTATCTTGAAGTCCGACATGCTAACTCCAAGAAGCCTAAACATGAGGTCTCCTATAATTGCAAAGAGAAGGAGCATGAAGAAAACCGAGGTCACAATCATGTTGAGCAGCTTAGATCTTTGAGAAGGGGGAAGTGTGGAGGACCTGCTTATATAAATTGGGGCGACGGAGATAGGATCAAGAACTATAAAGAGCTCAAAGAAAGCCCTGAGGAAGTTTCCTATGAACAAATGTTAATCACCAATCATTCCAAGCTTCTTCTTCAGCATGTAACGGTATTTCAGGTACCTGTCCTCTGGCGAGAACCTAGGAGGATGTGGTACCCTTACTGGAGCTCCACATACAGGACATCTATCCCTTCTCAGCGTGTATCTCCCGCATCTAGTACACCTTCTCAGAAGCCACTTTACCATTAAAGATCCCCTTTCTAGTTTTGATGCAACAATACCTTAAGGTTCAAACATTCTTAAGTCTTTCGAAGGCAAAGGTGACCCCAAGATCTTTGGCAGCTCTCCTCCCCTCATCTAAAGCTCTTGCAAGGGCCCTTTCCATGATCTTGTACTCATGGCTTTGAAGGTCAATTCTATACTTCGGAGACCCTACAGAATATATTCTTACCTTTATCTGATCTCCGCCATACTTCTCCACAGCGGCTTTGATCGTCTCGAGAACGCTCCTTATTCTCTTAACCCCATCCCCAGCCATTGTCGTCAACGTGAAGATTCCAGATATCTTAACCTGCTTGATCTTTATTCTGGACTTGGCCTCCTCGATCAAAGGCTTTATCCAGTCCTCGGGCACCCTGGCCTCCTTCAACGCCCTTTCACCATAAATGACTGCCTTCTCCAGGCCCGTGAGAGGATCTCCGTAATGGTCGTCAAGCCTCCAAAGGACCTCTCTGAAGGCTTCATCATCGCTCTTTCCTATCCTCTCAGCGACCATCTTTATTATAGTTGCTGCCTTCAGAACCCTCTTCCACCACATCATCTTTTTCCTTCTCTCAGGATCGGTAACCCTCTTCAGGCTCACATCAACCTGTCCCCTGGCCCTGTAAACCCTAATGACCTTCACAACAACCTTCTGTCCCTCCTTAACGACATATCTTATGTTCCTGACCATCCTGGTTGCAACTTCGCTCCAGGGAAGGAACGCCCTAATACCGCCATATTCATCTAAGCTAAGGTAAGCTCCAAAGTCATAGACCTCTTTAACCGTGCCGACGACAAGCTCTCCCACGTCAGGCAATGGCTTCTTAGGCTTAATTTCTACCGAGCTCAATCCGTTTCTTCACCTAAAGAACTAGGGGGTTCCCGGATCTTAAAAGAATGATCAATGAGGTGTTTAAACGCAGGGCGTCAGTTCAAATACCTTCCTTATGGCAGTTGCGAAGTCCTCGGGCTTAATGCCTATAAGCTCCCCATAGCTTTCAATTCTCGTGGGAATGATCTCCGCTACATTTTCATCTATAGGCATGCCCAGCAAAGAAGATATGGTCGTAAATGGTTCCGAGGGCGGGGAGGCGAAGAAGTTTCCTGAGAGCGATATGTGAGATATGTAACAGTCAACCTCAGCCAGCCCTATTTTAAGTAGAAAGAGACCT
>JALWOJ010000196.1 GCA_026995555.1 Acidilobaceae archaeon
TAAGGCCATGGCCACCAGGACTGACAGGCTTTGAAGCCTTAGGTTTAGGCTCAAAAGGACGCATGACACATCACACCCCCATAACTATTACGGTGCCTACTTGCATGAGATCTCCCCAGGCCTGTGCGACGCCCTTCTCAACCGGCTTCTTTACCTGCCTAGCACCAGCTTGGTACGTGAGTTGCCAGTAGATCTCAGCGGTCTTCATAGTTCCTGCTGCCGCAATGGGGTTGCCCACTCCAAGAAGTCCTCCACTAGGGCTTGCTGGAAGCTCTCCGTCTCTGTCAAAATAACCTTCGTTGGCTAACTTCCAGGCTTGGCACTTAGGGGCCAAAAGAAGACCCTCGAGGTGATGTAACTCCTTATAGTCAAAAGGATCATAGGGCTCGACAACATCTATTTCTTTTGATGGTCTTTCTATTCCAGCCATTCTATATGCCATTCTAGCGGCCTGTTCAACATATCTCGGATAGGCTAGCTCCCTGTTGTACCAATGAGTATTATCAAGTATCCAACCTACCCCTTCTACCCATACTCTTGTATCAGTTAACTTCCTTGCCACCTTCTCGCTGGCAAGAACCAAAGCTGCGGCTCCATCACTTACAGGACTTATATCAAGTCTATTAACTGGCCACACGAGAGTCTCGCTGTTAAGAACGTCGTCTACAGTTATCTTAGCGGCTGCCTGGGCTGAGGGATGATCTAGGGCGTTTCTCTTGTTCTTAACACTTACATATGCAATATCTCTCTTACTTGCACCGCATTTCGCCATATATCTTCTCATTTCCATTGCGAATATCCAAATGAGATTTGGTTGCAAGGGTCTTTCCAGTATAGGGTCCCATATGTACGCAAAAACGTATTGAGGATGTGGTCTTGCAGGACTCATCTTTTCCTCAGAGACAGCAAGTACAGTATCGCAATAGCCACTGGCGACGTGCCACCAAGCTGCGATAGGCACCATAACTCCCGTTCCACCACCCACATAGACCCTTACCATAGGTTTGTTTGTGGCTCCAGAACCATCCGCCAGGTACTCTCCATTAAAATGAATACCATCGAAGGCATCGGGAGCTGTTCCTATGACAACACAATCTATATCCTTTAAAGTCAAACCAGCCTCTTCCAGAGCCTGTTGTGCAGCGAGTGCAGCCAGTTCTTTGGGCGTCTCTAACATCCTCCTTCTAAAAAGGGTTAATCCAGCTCCAATAACAGCAACTCTATCTTTAACTTGAAGATTAACCTTCATAAGCTCACCCCTCACCCGAGAGAACCACTGCCGAAGAGGTGTAGGTAGGTACTCCTCTCCAACTAATGACTAGTCCTCTTCCTCCATTTTTTCTTATGAACTCAACGGCATGAACGAGTCTAAGAAGGCCTGTAGCCTCAAGCGGCCAACCCCAGCTTAAGCTCCCTCCAGAGAGGTTTACTGGCAACGGTCCTCCAGGGTCAAAGGCTCCCTCCCTCAAATCCTTGATAGGATCTTGAGAGATACCTGCCTCGAATAATGTTAAGGGTTCAAAGAAGCTATATCTATCTTCAGTTTCTATAAAGTCGAGCTCATTAAAGGCATTTGTTATTCCTGCATCCCCTAAAGCTTTTACTGCTGCTACTCTCACACTAGGAGCTCTGCCCAACTCGTGCCTTTCAAAGCTTCCTGTTTCAGTAGCATAGCCTACGCCCTCTATCCATACAGCCTTTTCTTCACTTCCCAGCTTTCTCACAGCCTCATCACTGGCCAGAACGACGACAACAGCAGCATCTACAGGATCTGCAATGTCCATAGCCGTAAGAGGGTCTGAAACTATGGGCGCTTCAAGGACATCACAAGGTGAGACGGGTGCCGCGGCTACTGCTCTTGGATTAAAAAGTCCAACATTCTTGTTCTTTGCAACTACAAGGGCTAAATCCTCTCTTGTCGCCCCACTTAACTTCATAAAAGCTCTAGCTTCTAGGGCCGCGTAGAAATGGTAGTTAGGAGGAACTACAGGACGAAGATAGTTAGGGTCAAATGCAAGTTCCATGATTCCATCAAATGTTTTTATATCGCTCGGTTTTGCATGTGCCTCAACGGAGACTATATCAAAATATCCTGTCCTTATTAACATGTAGGCTTGAGCAATTCCCTGGAGCCCATCTCCCGCAACGGTAAAAGTGGGCCTTAGAACTCCTCCTATAGGCTCCGGAGCGAATTCATCAGCTATAGCTATTCCCTCCCAAAAATCCTCTTGAGAACTTATGAAGGCATCTATATCCTTTCTAGGATCATCTACTCCTGCATCTCTATAGGCCCTCACCGCTGCCTCAAAAGCCAGCTCCCTGAAACTTAATTCAGGAATTGTAGTTTTTGGTCCATAAACGCCTATACCTATGATGGCGACTCGAGGTCTTGAGGGCAACTAGAGCACCAGTAATTTTACTAGCTATTAAAAGTATTAATGCGTTAACTGTAGGAAAATATGGTTCTCATATACCTTAAATAGAAGCCCTATTAGAAACAAAGATATGTAAGAAAACTTGCTTTAAAAATTAATTGTTTTGTTGATTTTGTCAAAAAGCTTTTTAACACATTCATCGACGGTCAGTCTTTCAGTATCCAGTACAAGATCAGGGTTTTTGGGCGGTTCATAAGGATCGCTTATACCAGTGAAATTCTTTATTTCTCCTCTAAGGGCTTTCTTATATAATCCCTTAGGATCCCTTCTTATACACTCGTTAAGACTACACTTGACATACACTTCAATGAATGGAACCTCTTCTTCAATAATCTCTCTTATTTCTCTTCTCACATCTTCATAGGGCGAGACGAAGCTACAAAGCACAATGACTCCATTTCTAGCTAATAATCTTGCTATCCAGGCAACCCTCAAGAGGTGTCTCCTTCTTTCCTCCCTGGTAAAACCTGCATCAGGGTTTATTGTCTTCCTAACCCAGTCTCCATCAAGAAGTTCAACTTTGAATCTCTCTTTTTTCAAAATTTCGGCCACTCTCGAAGCTATGGTGGTTTTTCCGCTCGCTGGAAGGCCAGTAAGCCAGACTACCAGACCCTTTTCTAAACATCTATGAGCTACTTTTTCAGACAATCTATCAACCCAGGACATCATTAGCTTTTGGAATAATATTTAATTAACCATGCTTGTCTTGAGAAAACTAGGAGATAGCTCTTGGCAGACC
>JALWOJ010000197.1 GCA_026995555.1 Acidilobaceae archaeon
TTTATTATTACTATTGTTGTTTGGTGGAACTGTAGTAGAAGCGATCGATGTTGGAGCAGAAGTCGTTGATGCGATATGGGGAGCAGAATCTTCTGTAATATTTTTTGCTGTTTTCTCTTTCGCAGAAGCCGCACGACGTTTCGAACTATTGTTGTTATTCTTGCTACTCTTCTTTTCATTTTGGCTTTGATCAGCATCATCATTTTGTTCTTGTACTTCTTTATTCTTCCTACCCATAGTATTGTTGGTCTTGGGTCTTTCGGCCCTGGTCTATATTTCTCGTGATCGATGCCGTTGGGTATAATAGCTATTCTATCGGGGTCTATGCCGAATCTCTCCACAAGTTCTTCTTTTGTTGATTGTGAGACAGCTATGAAGTGCCTGTAGGCCTTGGCTATGGTTCTCTCGGCTCTACTAATTATCCATGCAAGCGGTTTGGATAGCTCTATGTAGACGACATCTTGGTGTACATGATGTATCTGTGCTATTACAGGTGTTTTTGTTACTAATGGTGAGTACCATGGTACTGCATGTGCTATATCGTCTATAATAACATCGTATTCGTGTTCGTGCTTCTTAACGTATAGAGGTGCTAGGAGATGTATCGAGGCTCTACCACCTATACGCTTGATCCTAATGCCCTCCAGAACATCCTCGCTTGGTAGTCCATCAACCTTCTCGCATAGAACCGTAACTTCGTGTCCCATCTTCACTAGTCTACGGGCTATTTCGTAGAGTCTTACCTCTGCACCACCTGCCTGTGGATGCTTAGGATCCCTATGGTTTAGCCATAGAATCCTCATGGTACTACCTCTTAAATGCCACGGCTATGTAGAGCTTCCTAAGAATGTCTAGTAGGTGTTTCTTAGGCCCTGAAGCCCTCATGACTGTCATGAATTCCCGTCCTACAGTATGAATATTGCTCAGGTCTATGACTTTGCCTATGACTCGTTTTTGAAGTGCTACATACTTCCTAGCTAAGGTTATTAGCCTAAGCAATGCAAGGTCTGCAAGCATTGTTAACAAGGCTCTCAGTGGCGGTATTGTGGATCCCTCCCTCTGCTCCCTCCAAACAACATTTACTGCTCTGTACTTGAACCCATGCTTCTTTGCCCACACAATAACCTCTGTATCATAGGCTAGACCATCTATTCTAGTCCTCCCAGTAAGGATCACCTCAGCAGCTCTCCTGCTTAGGATTTTAAACCCTGCTTGGTGGTCTCTTAGACCAGTTCTGAAGAAGAGATTTACTAGGGTATTATATGCTATCGAAAGTACTCGCCTAAGCAGGCTGTGAGTTCTATGCACTCTATTAGCTATCAACAAGTCTATGCCTAGCTTCGTAGCCAGCAGTACTGCCTGGTGAATGATAGAGGGCTCTACAGGTATATCAGCGTCGAGGAGAACCACGTAGTTACCACGGGTATAGGGTATAGCGTTCTTTATCGAGCCACCCTTCCCAATCCTACGCGTAAGCAGTAGACACCGCGCAATACCTTCTTTAGCTAGCCTCATCATGGCCTTGACCGTCGGTAAGTGGAAAACATCGGAAACCAGGATTACCTCATAGAGAAAGCCGTAAACTCCCGCTAAGTTATTGAATGCTCTGCAAAGCGAATACACACGATCATAGATGGCACCACCCTCCTTAGCCACAGGTATAACCACGCTCACCATCATCTAGAACAGCCCGTTAACGCCCATTAACATTCTCAGCAACACTTAACAAACATGTAAAGAGCCTAGATAACCCGTGGACAGGTATAATGACATAGATGAGCAGTTTACCTAATCCATACATGCCGTCCTCTCCATAACGAGGAATACGAGAGCCATCAATACTGAAGGTAGTGGACGCATCATCAAATTCATCAGCTCTCTCCACATTTGATAACCCCCGCAATATGTACACTTGTTGCTAAGTTAAATTAAGGTTACCTCCATCGCGGAATAGAATAATGTAAGTGTGTTTATAAATGCCTAGAGAAAAACACGACACCTTTTACATTTCTAGACTATACTGCGGAGGAACCACAAACAGGCTCTTGAAGCTCTTCAGCACTATAAATCTCAACAAGCCGGAAGATGAAACTAGAACATATACAGCACTCTAGACAAATACTTCGCTATGCAGGCTTTTAACACCTCATTAACCACATTGAAGAAGGAGACAAGGCTGTAGTAGTGCTGAATAAGAAACTGATGGCATTTGTGCGGAGGATACGTAAGAGCTTAAGATAGTAAACTGCGAGGAGCCCTGCAAACCGGGGTACAGGTCATTCCGATACTCTAGAAGTATGCTTTCTCCTTAATCCCCCTCCAAAACCATGGTCTTGGAGCAACTTTGTTTCTCACCATGTAGATGTACGGGGAGGCTTCTAATTTATAGTCGAGTGAAAAGGCTTTATTGTCAAGACGAGGTATAAAAATTAGTGAAGCACATTTACCGTGATTCGAGGGGCGATTTTTCTCTATGAATAATAGGCAGAAAGGATTAATAAGAAAATATGTTAGAATTTTCAGAGAATATATGGGTACAGAGGAATATGCTCGAGACATGGCTGATAGGCAGAGACGCGAAGAATTCTTTTCGGCTATCCTAAATAAAGAAAAAATAGAACGTTTTACAGAATTCGAAATAAGGGAAATTGTATCTAACCTCTGGGCAACAACTTTATGGACTAATAAGGAATATCTCGTTAAAAAACTAATACAAGAAAACGGGATTGATAATTTAAAAAGAGCACTGATCGATCTTCTCTATGGCAGAGAAGACTTTGAAAAAAGATTTGATAAATTTATGAAGGAGATCAAAGGATTAGGGCCAGCGTCAGTCACAGAAATACTATGCTTTTTCAATCCAAAGGAATACGGTATCTGGAACGACAAAGCGAGAAAAGCACTAAAAATACTAGGATTTGACGATGTTCTCCCATTAAACAAATACTATATTTCTGGAAGAGAATACAAGAAATTCAATAATGTGTTGAAAACCATTGGTAGTGAATTACGAAGCCTCGGGCTAAAAGATGTAGACTTGTTATTAGTGGATTACTTCTTATATATTGTCTGGAAAAACACTAAAGAACCAATCCTAGAACAGAAGGTTGAAGAAACAATAGAGTTTGAACATGATGAAATACGCGATCACGTAAGGG
>JALWOJ010000198.1 GCA_026995555.1 Acidilobaceae archaeon
TATTGATTTTTCTTCAAGTTCATATCGTGGCATTAGAATACCTCTTATCTTAGGGGTGCCAGGTCTTTCTATTTCTATTAAATCCCCTAAAGAAGCCCCAGCTTCAGCTAGTTTCCTCGCCGCTTCTCCTACATAGCCCTTAAGCTTCACTCTTTCCTCAGCATCCAAATCAGTCACCAATGGGCTGGGCAGTTCAGGAAAAGCATAATCACTTTAGAATATTAAATTTCTATTTGAATGCAAGAACCCTAGAACATAAGCTTTTGAACAGTTAGTGTACTTATAAAGGGTCTTAACTAAGTACAGTTGTGAGTTAAAAATGAGGAGAGTCTTGATTAGTCAAAATTTCAGAAAAACTTGAGAAATTGGAAAAACCCTGAACACATTATTAACCTAAATATACTTAATTGCCTTTAAGGGAGGAAGAAAGTGAAGTTTGTTCACCTACTTGGTAAAGAGGCTCGAAGTAAAATAATAGCTGTACTAGCATCTAGTAGGTCTTATAACGAACTTTCTGAGCTATTAGGAGTAAGCACAGCAGCTATATCTAAATACCTTAGGGGAAAAACACATCCGAGTGATTCGGTCATGATTAGGGCGATAGAACTTGCAGATTATAATGAGAAGGAAGTTATTGCCGATATAATAATAAATGAGCTTGGTAATGGTCTCAGGGAGTTTATATCTTGGGCTAAGAAGGAGTCGTTATTAAAAAAGAGCCACCTAAGAAAATTAGAGGAAATACTTTATGAAGCCTACATTTATCCTGCAAAGGAAGTCTCTTCTTCGGACTAAACGCGTGATCTTAATTTGAGAATGCCTCTTATCTCGCCTGCTTCGATTATCCATCCGGCGAGTATTCTCGCTATGAGCTCTCTAGCACTTTCTTCGTCCACAGAAATTCCGTAATCCTCGAGGGCCTCTTTAGCAATACTAGCATCTATCCTATTTAATACAGTTTTGCTCAACTTACCTAGAAGGTCCTCTAAGTTAAGTTCGTTGCTTTTCTCAATAACGCTTTTAAGTAACTCCAGATCCTCCTCTCTTATCAATGTCTTTTCTATTAGGTCTTCTCTCTTTCGGTTTCTAGCCTTTTTCCAATAATAAAATAGAGGTTCATAATTATCTATTACATTACCAGTAGCCATTAGAGGTTTTTTCAAAAAGGCACACCTCTCTGGATCATTGTAGTAGAAGATAGAGGATAAAAGTTTCTTAGAGGGCTCTTTTCTTGGGAGCCGCCGTAGCTCAGCGGTAGAGCGCCGGCCTCGTAACGGGCAGTGGTCGTCCGAGGTCGGGAAAGCCGGTGGTCGCGGGTTCGAATCCCGCCGGCGGCTCCATTTTCCAAGAACAAGGGTATTGTCGAAGATTCCGCTAAGAATTTATGTCCCGCTAAATGATGGAAAGAGGGGTGAGTTTTAATGAAGGGGGAGCCAAAGCTTCCTGAGAATCTGAAACCCCCGAAGGCTCTAGTAAAAAAGCCAAGGCTTAGAAAGCTAGGGCCTATAGATCCAGGACTTAGAGAGGGAAGGGGTTTTAGTCTAGGCGAAATTAGAGAGGTAGGTCTTACTCCAGAAAGAGCAAGAAAGCTAGGCTTATACGTTGACAAGAGAAGGAAGAGCGTTCATCCATGGAACGTTAAAGCTCTTAAAGAATTTATTGAAAAGCTAAAAGCCTCTGGCATCAAGGTGTAGATTTTATATCTTAAATAGTCCTCCACCCTTCGATTTCTTCTCAATCTTAGGTGTCTCAACGTATATGGCCTTTATTATGGCTTTCTTTCCTCCTTCACATTCCCCAACGATTTTCCCCACATAATCTCCCTCCTTAAACTCCCTCTTCCTTTCGTTATCACCACATACCTCAATCACGTAAATTTTCTCCTGAGTCTTCTGTAGTGCAGCCATTCTAGCCATCGCAGCCTGCCTTGCTGAGAACACAGCTAAAAGTGCCATGAGTATGGTTAATAGAACTACCTGAAAGAGCTCATTGTTAAGCAGGTTTACTGTTGAGACCAAGCTCTCACCTCAGAGAATGCCCATGGAGTTTCCTATCCCAGCAACAACGACTATGTCTCCTTCCTTTGTAGTCTCCCTTATTATCTTCTTGACTGTTTCTATGGCCTTCCGAGTAGCCTCATATATCTTTTTGCTCATACCAGTTATCGCTTCCTCCTCACTCATCTTTATCACTACCGCTCTCAAAGGAATTTCATATTTGCTGGATATCCTTTCAAACCTTATTTTTTCGGGGCCAGGATCTCCTATGGCGGCACCAACTCCCTCAGCAACTTCCCCTGTCTCCTCGCTCTCCAACTTAAGTGCAGCATCAACTGTAACGAGCAAGGAGGGCTTCTGACCGTTTTCCGATAGCTCCTTTATAAGAACTTCGGCGGCAAGACCTGGCCTTCCAACGTTTGATCCGGGCCCTTTTGCCTTAATCAAATATACAGTTCTATTTTCTATTTTTGAGACAGCGACTACCGTATCTTCAACTATCTCTCTCCACTCAGCATCAGGTCCAGCAAGGTCTCTTGCAACTAAAGGACCGGCCCCATCTCCTATGGGAACACCTTTAAGGAAATAGTCAGTAGCCCTTCTATAGGCGTTTGCTATGTTGACGAGCATAGGCATTAATATTTGTAATTGCATCACCATTATCCAGTTCTTTGTTTTCTCTTCGAGAAGAAGTATGTGTTTTATCACTTTAACTAAATAGTTCAACACGCTTGCGATCTCAGCTGCCGACTCGGCTCTGCTTCTAATGTTTTCATCGCTTTCCGGCATGACATCCTTCAAAAGACCTTTAAACCTCGACCTTCTTGCACTGAAGAGATTATCCATTCTTTTAATTATATCTGTCGGCTCGATATCAACGGGACTTATAATGAAGAAGTCCATAGCTTTTTTGAGGAATTCATCTACATTTTTACCCTTATTCTTTATTATGAACTCCTTTGTCTTCTCTCTAGTTTCTACGGCCATCCTCTCTATTATTGCCAACTTTTGTTTTATGTCACCCTTCCACATGTACACTTGAAACCTTTGGTTCGCTCCCAGAAATATTAACACGAAGAACAACAGGAACAGCAGCTGTGAGATTGCCGATATCCAGTTAGCTAAGCTGCTACCCTGTAAAGTTGTCATGGTTAAAGCC
>JALWOJ010000199.1 GCA_026995555.1 Acidilobaceae archaeon
CCTTTAATTGAGGTTAAGAAGGGACACTGGGTTGCATGTCATATAAGAAGATAAATTATATTCAGAAAGTTTCTTTTAAGGTCTTTATCATGTACCTCTTTTACATAAAGTCTTAACGAATTTGTCCTGAAGACTCTCATCTATAGAATTTCCAAATTATTTTAGTATTGTGAATAAAACGTAGTGTCCTTTTCCATCTTATTGTCTTAATACTTTAATTTTAGTACATTTTAGGTGAAGATGGTGTCTTGAGTTGAAAGACTGCGTCTTTTGCAGAATAGTCGCTGGTGAAGAGAAGTCCTTTAAGATTTATGAAGATGACCGAGTCATAACCATTTTAGACAAGTATCCCGTATCTTGGGGCCACCTTCTAGTTATAACTAAGAAACATTATGAAAGCATACATGATGCGGATCCCAAGGATATAGTGCATGCCTTCTCTGTGGCTTCCGCGCTAGCAAGGATCTACAGAAATGACCTTAATGCGAAAGGAGTAAACGTTGTTACGAATTCTGGAAGACCCGCTGGCCAGATTATATTTCACTTTCATGTTCATGTAATTCCGAGGTGGCATGAAGGAGAGTTTTCCTGGAGTTCTAGACACGTCCTTGATGAAGATGAGGCAAAAAGCGTCTTGAACAAGATAAAGCCTTATCTAAGTGAAATAGATGAGTTCTTAAGGTCCGCAGGAATCAAATAGAAACTGCCTTTCTAAAGAGCTTGTTTCTTCTTGATATTTCTAAAATTGCCTCCTCTATCGATCTTTCTGGAGGAACCTCCTCCTCAACAAAAAGACCTGTTCTTCCGATCTCCTTTCTTCTAGTGAGCACCCTGATCCTCTCAAGTACGGTATCTATGCTAACACCTATGATCTTGGAGACCTCGCCCTCCCTACCTATTATCGAGTATTCTATATGTCCCCAGCTCTTTGGGATTATAAGCTTGAGCCTCTTGTCAACCCCAGGAACCCTAATACCTTTCTTCACTTCCTCTAGGCTGAGCTCTCCTCCCCATCGATAGAACTCCCTCTCCCTGGGTCTCAGAGGTCTCAGAGGGTAGCTAACAACGACCTCCTCCCTCTCATCAAGATAAATGTAGACCTTTGGTGTGTAGTTCGGATGGGCCTGAACTATAACTCTTTTGAAAGGAGTGAATCCTGAAGTATTTAGATAAAATTCTACCAAGCTAAATGGTCTTGGGGGCTCAAGAACAACTATATCAATATCACTATCCTCTCTAACATCCCCCCGGGCTATGCTACCATGAGTTATTATGGGGAGGTTCAGAGGCCTTAAGGCCTCCATAACCTTTATTGCCTTTCTTCTCTTCTCCCTTAGAACCCTCCACCTCCTCTCATCATAATAGACCTCAAGATAGTCCTCCAAAAAGCTCACCGTTAGCACTCAACGGGCCTTTCGACCTTCTCTGCAGTGGGCTTGGCAGGTATTAAGCACAGAAACGTTAGCCCCTCATCACTGGCTTCGTATTCATGTTCAACGTTTGGAGGAATAAAGACAAACATCTCTGGATTAACTTCGTGCCAGGTTTTCCCGATCCTCAGCCTCCCAGAGCCTTTTAAGATAAATATTTCATGTTCCCACGGATGAAAGTGTGCCTTTATCCTAGCCTTTGGCGACATCTCGAACAGTCTCATATAAAAGGCCCTTGCTCCGTCCTTCTCGGCTATTAACCATCTTATGGTTACGTGGCCCTCAGCCATGTCAGGACCCACATCCTCGGCCTTGACATCTCGATAGTTCATAACTTTTCCGCATGCCAAAGCTATCACCTCAGGACATAGAAGGTTATTGAAAAATTTTAATCTGTTTTCAGCAGGTAGCTATTCTAACGTCAAGACAGAATGCTATAACGTAGAGTATGTATGAAGCTAAGCCCTGCACCGGCCATATTGCGGCAGCTATTAAGGCCAGTATCAGGGGCCAGAGGGTATATCTTCTCTTATGTTTTACCTTCAGAACCACTGGAAGCATGACTGGAGCGTGGAGAAAGACATGTATAGTGACGAATCCCATGACGTAGGCGTGTAGCAGGCAGAGAAGGCAGAAGAAGCTGAAACTTTTTATGATAAACAGTGATGTGTAGATTATAGTTAGTGCTATGGAAGCAATTATGACATAGTGGCTTTTAATGAAGAAAGCACTGCCCTTATATGCAGGACTTTCCTTGTTTAACCTCTCTATACTCTTCAGGTATTTCTGCAGTCTGTACATTCTTGCTGCAAATATGTAAATTAACGTGCTCGCAGCGACGATCGCGCTTCCAGCCTTTATGAACCTTAGGCCCACGAGGAAGGAACCTATGGCTGTAAGTACTGGAAGTGTGTAGGAAAGGGAATATGAGGGCTTGTCGTTGAACGTCGAGGGAAGGGAGTTCACAGTCACGGCATAAATTAGGGTTACTGGATACGCAAATGTTAATGCTGTTGCTGCTATCGAAAACTTCTCGGGCCATCCTCTTATAAGAAGGGAAGCTACTGTTGTTAAGTAAACGATGTATGAGGCTGAAACCAAGTAAAGGCTCAGCTTTATGTTACCTTTTTGAGATCTTCCTGCAAATATTGATGCGAATATCATTGGAATTGACACTGCAACAAAGGTGGCGGTCGGAACCTCCCAGTTAAGCCAGAGCCCAAAGATCGGGGCTACAAACATAGCAAAAGTAATTATGGCTGAGGTAACAACAAGCTTTTGAGCCCTTTCATTTCTTACAGCCCCGCTAGCAACGTAAGTTAACGCGACTGAGTGAGGGAAGAGCAAGAGGGCGCTGTAGAGCATTATGTATGCATGTCTATGATGATATCCAGCGAGGAGCACTCCTAAGGAGAGAGCTAAATAGGCTATGCTAGTTAAAATTCCTATCCTAGATATCTCCCTAACCTGTAAACTCCCTTTCAACCTTCAGGGTCACCAATATCTTTAACAGGTGAAAAAGAAATTTTTAAAGCTAAGGTCTTGTTCTCTTGTTCTAAGAGAAGGCATACTTTACATTAAAAATCTACGTTAAAATGTGGGCAAATTCTAGAACAAGAATAGAGACTATAAGGCAGAGGATGGTACTGCACGTTATAATTGTAACTGAAACCTTTACATCCGCGCTAGAAGGTTCTCTTCCATGGTCATTTATC
>JALWOJ010000200.1 GCA_026995555.1 Acidilobaceae archaeon
ATTATTTATTCTAAATCTAAATTCTTTTTATATAAAAATTCCTAGACCTAGAAAATCTTTGATATTTAAGGTTTAGTGCAAAGAAAGATATATTTAGAAAATTTCTGGAGGAACTTAATTATAATTTATAAATATTGTTTTTGAATATACTCACAAAGATAGTTGTTTGTTTAAAATGACTTGAGAATAAGGTTAAGTAATAGAGTTATTCATTATTTTAAAGGATTGGTGTTAGCAATTGGCGAGGATATTGATAATAGCTTCGGGTGGCGGTCACACAGGCTATGCTTTGGCTCTGCTAGAAGCTCTAAAAGAATTAAATTGTAGTGATGCGGATGCGGTTATACCAGAAAATGATGAATGGACAAAATCCCTTATAGAAAAGTACGTAGATAATGTAGTAGAGGTAAAAAAATTAAGGAGACCTGACGAAGATGTGTCAGCTTATCTTAGGAACCTCCCTAAAGCCCTTTTACAGTCTTTGAAACTAGGAAGATATAAGGTTGTCATTGCTACTGGCAGCAACCACTCCTTTCTTCCTGCAATCATTTCAAAGATTAGGGGTGCTCAAGTTTACGTAATAGAGGCTATAGACAGGTTTTGTAGCAGATCAAGGACCGTGAGCCTTCTCACTAAATTTGGTGCCAAACCCGTAGTGCACTTTCTTGAACAAAAATCTTTATATCCTTCATCGATAGTTGTAGGCCCTATCTTGAGAAGACCTCGATATAGTCCTAAGAAGGGAAGGTATATACTGGCCGTAGGGGCTTTTGAGGGAGATAAAGAAATATATGATGCCCTTAGTGAGGCCGGATTTAAAGACGTTGTCATTCAGACAGGGAAGTTGGATCCTGAGCCCTGGCTAAGAAGAAATCCTGGATGGATAGGCTTTAGGTTCGATCCAGACCTGGAAAGGTGGATCTCTGAGGCCGAGATCGTTATAGGCCACGTTGGTGTAACTATAGCCGAGGCGGCCATACTTTACAAGAAGCCCACAATAATTTATGTGAATCCTAGGTGGAGGGGAACAAGTAAATTTGAGGATATAGTGACGTTTGGAAGAAAGTTAAACAGCATCGTCATCACAGATGTAAAAGAATTAGTTGATGCCGTCGAAAAGGCAAGATCGTCAAAACCTCCAGAAATAGAGGCGAGGGGAGCGATCAAGCTAGCTGAAATTATTTGTGAAGACATTCAGAATAAGATGTCCAGTTCACGATAATTTTACTTAAACAGACTCTTAACTTTTATGTTCTCTATAAACGTTTTTCATTATCTGTTTGACATTATTACATATTTTAAACTCTTTGAACGAGGTCTTTCCCTAGGTGAGCACTTTGGCCAGCCCGGAGGCAATGATGCAGAGAAAGAAGCTGAGCCTTCGGGCTATAGTTGAAATAAACAATGGTATGCTTTTTGCAAACGTGGGAGATGTCGCTGAGACCTTTATAACTGCCTTCTACGTTCCCTACCTGATAGCATATCATGTGATAACAGATCTCTTACCAGGCCTTGCATCCTTAAGAGGAGGACTCATGAGTAGTATGGCGGCGAGGATATCCACATCAATCTATTTAGGTTCCCTAGAGGCCAAGGTTAAGGAAATTGCCTCAAGGGAGCTTCCTAGGGTTCTTCCTCTTTCTCTTCTAATGAGTATATATATCCTTCTCCTCGTTTACCCTGGTGCGAGCTTCGAGTTTTGGAAGGGACTGGCGATCTCCCTCTTAGCATCAATAATAGCCTTTTCTGTCCTCTTTTCATTTACGATATCATTTTCAATATTCGGATTTAAGAAGGGGATAAACCTGGACAACGTTATGGCTCCGGTAATAACCGTTGCTGGAGATATAATAACAATACCCTCCTTAGTCTACTCAACTCTTTTGATTTATAGGCTAAGACATGGCGTTGAGGGAATCACAAGCTTAGCTCTGTTATGGGTTAGCCTTACGGTTCTCCTTTATGCAGTGAGGATAAAGGAGAACTCTAGAACGATCTTTGAGAGCATTCCGGCCTTAATTCTTTTAGGGATCCTTGAGGCAGGGGCTGGAAAAGTATTGACCTTTTCAGCAAAGATGTTAAAGGTCGCTGGCGTTCTCCAAGGTCTTCCAAGTTTTTTAGAGGATACTGGAGCGATAGCGTCTGTTACAGCTTCTAGAATGTCAACGGATATTCATCTTTATGGAAGAAAGTATGTCAGGGCTTCATTACCCATTTATTTAATTGAGGCTCTTCTAGGCTCCTTTTTAGGCTATACAATGCTTTCTCTCATAGTGGTCTTTGCGGGGAGAACAACTGGACTCAGTGAGAATGTGCTCTTGGTGACCTCAATAATACTGATCGGGGGCATAATAGAGACTGTTATTGGAAGTCTTCTAGCATATTTAGTCACCATTGGAAGTCATAGGTTCGGTTTTGACCCGGACAACGTCAGCATTCCAATACTTACTTCGGCAATGGACTTCTTAGGAACTCTAATTCTTGCATATCTATCAGCTCTTCTCTACAGATTAATTCTCTAGAAGTTACAGAATGCCCTTGGGCGAAAGTGTTGGTAAAGGTCTTAGGAGGGATGATACCTTATCCTTCAGACGATGCCAGAAAGATCCTTTATGAAAAAGCTCATGTAAATTTGGGAGATCTAGAAAGCTATCCTGAACTTAGGGAGGCTTGGAGGAAGGTCATTGAGTTTTCGTCAAAATATTCTTTAGGTAATCTCTATCCTGGAATAATAACAAGCGGTGCAACAGAGTCGAACATTATAGCTATATATTTAGCAAAGCTCTCTGGATCAAGGAGAATATTATCGTTTAAGACAGCTCATTACTCGATAGAAAAAGCTTCAAAGTTACTAGGCCTGAGACATATCAAGTTGCCAGTAATTAATGGTTATGAGCCTGACCTTTCGTCCCTGGAAAGCCTGATTGAAGAAAAAGATCTTGTAGTTGCAACACTTGGAAATACTTTTACAGGCTACTTAGATCCTGTGGAGGAGATCGCAAAAATAGCCAGAAGAGCAAATGCTTTCATTCATGTAGATGCCGCATTTGCAGGACCTATTTTATCATTCTTAGATCAAAGGCCTCTGAAAGGTCTAGATGATGTCATTAGAACTTTGGCGCTTGACATTCATAAGATACCCGAGGCACCCATAGGTGTTGGAGTGCTTTTAGCTTACTCCGAGAAATATCTTAAAGATGCGTGGTTTGAGGCACCCTACATACCTTCAGGGAGGCAGGTAGGTCTTCTTGGTACAAGGGCTGGGGCGCCACTTTTGGCCGCTGAGGCGATCGTTGAGAAATTAATGGAGGGGGACGACATGAAGAGGCTCTTCGAGAGGCTAATGGATGCAACAAAGAAAATTTATGAAGAGCTTGTTGAGAAAGGACCTTACGAATCTCCTCACGAACCTCAGATCCCCCTACTATGTCTTTGTCATGATGATCTGAATATAATACTGAAGAGGCTTAAGGATAAGGGTTATAGAGCTTACACGTGTAGGCCCTTGTTTAACGGAATAAGGCTCGCTGTAATGCCTCATATTTTAGATGAAATAGATGAAATAATAAACTTGCTAAAAGGGGTAGCAACTCTTAGTTAAACAAATATTAGTTAAAGAACCTCTATCCTCGTAATGAGGTAGCACCTTTATGAGAAGGGATAGAATAGTTTTTACGATGGCAATTGTAATAGTCATTGTAATATTGTTTTCATCCTTTGGGATCTTGAAAACAGATAGACAAAATTCAATTGAGATTAAAAACGATAAAAGCTACTCAGTCAAAATCAACTACAATGTTTTAAATAAAAGTCTTCTCATTAGATTTTATGAGTCCCAGTTTATAAAAGAGGCTGGGTTACTAAGGGCAGCGGTCACGGCACCATCCGAGAATATATCAATCTACATCTCAAATGACAATTTCCTCGCTGTGAGGGCCTTAAGGGTCCTAGGTCTTTATAACCTGTCTTCAATAATAAATAGGACCCTAAAGGAGATATATCCTGGCTATATCAATTGTAGATTGGGAGTTCTTTTTGGAAAGCCAATGCCTTCTAAAATCTACGGAACGAATATCATAACTTTTGGTCAAGTATATTCGAAAAAGTTCAGAGCGTGTTTTATAATAAAAACTGATATGTGTAACCGCTCTAAGATTATGTATGACTGGTTCAATTACTCGGATCTGGTTGTCTATAGAGCATTAAATTATACGCTAAGCTGTAACTTAAGAAAGGCAATGAATCTTTTTATGAGATTAATAGACATGTGGGACGGTTATGGCTTTAAAGATAATGTTTATAACAATACCGGCCTCTACCAGGTGTACAAATGCGCACTTTTCATATACCTTTACAGAACACTTAAGGCAGCGGGTCTCAACTCTATTGATAAATACGACAACATTGTAGAGAAATGTCTTAATATAATAAGGGGTGCACAGGACAACGCTACAGGAGGCATTCACACAGATTACAAGGTTATAAATGGAAAAGTAGTCTTTCCCTCAGACGTTAATGTTGAAACTACAAGCTTCGTAGTTCTTGCATTATATTCTAAATATCCAATAAATCTGGGTGAAATGTGTAGGTAAAATTCAAAACAAAAAATAAGTTTAAACTTAGGGGCTTACGGCGTGAAGTATTAGCGGCGCTATCACTCCAAATATTATTGTTATCACTGCTCCAGTAACTAGAGCAGCCTCAACTCCCGGAGATATTTCTGGGGCTTTCTCCGTTTCGGTGTTACGGGACAGTATGTCCCTCACGGCGAGGGCATAGTATGCTGCGCTTATTCCACTGTTTATGAGTGCTATGAGGACTAGAGGTATTGAGTACTTGACTGCTGCTAGGAACATATAGAGCTTGCCCCAGAAGCCTAGGAAGGGAGGAACTCCTAGAAGACTGAAGAGCAGTATTGTTGCTGAGATCGCTGCGATAGGGCTCGACTTGATAAGCCCTTTAAGTCCCTTGAACTCGCTTGTTAATGAGAACAACGGTGTCTTGCTCATAGAATAGGCGATTGCATGAATAGCTATTGCACCCATTGCTAAGGAAGCGATCTTTGGATCTGTGGGAGCAAAGTAAGCTAATGCCGCTAGAGCGGTGAAGATATAGCCTATATGGGCAATGCTACTGTACGATAATATTAGTTGTAGTCTCCTTGTTGTTAGTGCGGCAATATTTCCATAGGTCATTGTACCAACTGCTAGTGCAGCTAAGAAGAGGGCAACCTTACTCGCTATGTCCATGTTTGTAGAAATTACATAGACGAGCCTAGTTATTGCAGCAATAAATGCCAGCTTAACCACTCCGGCAACGAGGGAAACAGCCTTCCCATCAGCCTTTCCGTAAACGCTGGGGAGCCACCAGTGGAATGGAACTACTCCTAACTTAAATCCTAGAGCAGCTACAACAGCAACTATTGCTATGGCTGAAATTCCAGAAGTTGTATAGGGCTTATAGAAGAATCCCTGCATTCCTATTCCTGTATGAAGTGCGACCCAGAAGGCCAAGAATATGGTTGCAATCGCTCCCATCATTATGTATCTGACCGAGGCTGCCTTGCTCTCAGGGTCTGGAGGTAGCGCTATAATGATGTAGCTTGCAACGGAAACTAGCAGCCATGAAGCTAGTAGTACTAGTGCATCCGCGGCGCCTGCCAGATAGAAGAGACCGAAGAGAATTAATGAAAATAGGCTATAATAAGCTGGATGGGTCGGCCATTCTGTAGCGAGCTCGCCCATAGCAAGAAGGCTTATGGCTGCAGCGATGGCAGCAGCAAATGTGAGTCCAGCTGTGAACTTGTCATGAACTACTAGACCATGATAGAATACTATGGGTTCCCTCGTTGCTGCTCCAACAAAGAGAGCTCCATATCCTATTATCGCAATTGCAGCAGCAACAGCTGCAAGTATTGTTATGAGACTCCTTCTCTTAGCTGGGATAACAGGTATTATAAGGGAGATAGCAAGTATTGTGTAGACCGTTCCTTCAACAAAGCCCTCTAGACTCATCTAGATCACCTCAGCCATTCAAGCACAAAGAGCAGAAGTCCTAGAGCTGTCAGTGCAAGGTACATAGCATTATAATACTCAGGCCTTCCGCGATGTAGTGCTCTTGTGGCAAGGCTCGCCACTCCAGCAAACACCACTAGACCTATGTGGTAGAACCAGTCAATACCAAAGTCAACTGCCCACAGCATGTAAGAGACTCCTATGAAGCCAACGACGAACAGCAGATAGATTATTGAGTTTATATACCATCTGTCGAAGAGGAAGTTGAATGTTATTCTGGCGGCAACACTCTTCTTTATTAGCTCTCTGAAGTTAACATGCCATACTAAGTAGAGGGCGATCACTATGCCTATAGTCGTTAATGCACCTCCTAGAACCATTGCTACGTGTGAGGTTAGATGAACTGCTAGGCTTGCTGGAGATGAGAGTGCTAAGGTCAGTTCGCTAGCTCTTGAAAGCACTCTACCCATGTAGTTCCAAGCAAGTCCGAACGTCAGCGCTGCGAGTGCAAGTATTGTGTAGGGAACTAGCATCAATGGAGGTGCCTCGTGGGGTTTGTGTTCAGGAGGTTCGTAAGGTGGCATATGGAAGACCCTAATTATTAGCCTTGTTGTATACGCAGCTGTCAGAAGTGCTGTAACTGCACCAAGTATATAGACCCATGTTAGCCCTGCATCCTCTGCAGCCTTTAGCGTTAATTCCTTCGAGAAGAACCCGCTAAGTGGTGGAATTCCCGCAAGGCTTAGGCCAGCAAGCCACATGGATATGGCGGTTACCTTCATGTATTTTGCATAATCTCCCATTTTATCTATGAACCTGCTGTGTGCGACGTGAAGTGCCCATCCTGAAATTAGGAACAGGGCTGCCTTGAATATTGCATGGCTCATAAGATGAGCCAAGGAGGCAGCTATTCCTGAGGCGAAGAGATATCTGTTAGCCTCCTCTATTATTGCTCCTGCAGCTCCTGCGGCCAAGAACATGTATCCTATTTGGCTTGCCGTTGAGAAGGCCAGTATCAGCTTGAATTCATTTGATACGAGGGCCATTGTAGCCAGTATAAAGGCGGTGACAGCGCCTATTCCAGCAACTATGAGGAAGTACTCTCTGGCCTGTAATATTGCTAAATGACTTCCGGAGAGCAGTGCTCCAGTGAATATTATTGGGGCAAACCTTAGCACGAAGTAGATGCCTGCCTTGACCATAGTTGCCGCGTGTATTAGTGCAGAGACTGGCGTGGGACCTGTCATAGCTGTTACAAGCCATTCGTGGAACGGGAACTGGGCGCTCTTAGCAAAGGCTCCCAGAGTTAGGAGAAAGAGAACCAGCGTTAGCATACCTTTCGCTGCTAATGCTCCAGACCATCCTCCAGCAGCACTTGCTATCCCTCTTATTGATAAGGTTCCGGTCAGATGATAGAGAACGGCCATCCCAATAAGCATTCCTATATCTCCAAATCTAGTGAACATTATTGCCCTAAGGCCACTGTGGCTGGGCTCAAAGTACATAGGCAATCCTAGGGCTTTCCTTCCAGGAACTCCAACCCAGTACTCCTCTTCGTCCGTGTACCAGTGGCCTATGAGTGCATAGCTTGCTAAGCCTGTGCCCTCCCAACCTATGAAGAGAAGCAAGAGGTTCTCTGCGCTCACCACTAGAAGCATACTTCCCACGAAGAACGCGAAGAAGAAGAAGTATCTTGGGTATCCCCAGTCACCCTTCATGTACTCAACACTATAGACTCCTATGAGGAAGCTCAGCCATGATACAAGCATTGTCATTATCGCTGAAAGACCGTCAATATATGTTGAAACGTTGACATTTATCCACGGAATCCAGTGATGTACATCAAGTATTGGCTTTCCAGTCTTTAAGACATGAATTCCAACGACCGTTGCTATTACAGCTGCAACGAAGAGAGATGTGGTGGTTGTTATGGCGTAAGGCCACTCCTTTCTCACTCCAGAGATGTAAAGTATTGCCATTAATATAGCTCCAAAATACGGGAAGAGCCATATTAAGCTAGCTAAGAAGGGTTCCATTTACAATCACCCCCCAAGAGACATGAGCCTGTATGTAGCAGCCTTGAGGTCGCCAATGACAGGCCCAGCAGCGAAGAACACTATGAGTCCAACAACTACGACTAGGAGTATCGATATGAGAAGGGAAGACTTAACCTCTCTCTTCTCTATCTTGCTTCTAGGCTGCCCATAGAAAATTCTTCTCATTGTGACAAATGAATAGGCGGCTGAGACGCTTAACGCTAAGAGGAAAGCAACCGATATCAGCAGCAGCTGTCCGTAGCTCGACGAATATACCTTAGTGGTTCCAAGGATGATTAACCACTCGCTCCAAAGGCCTGGTGAAGGGGGCATTCCTACAAGGTTCATAAATCCGAAGAGGGCGGCGGCAGCGGTTAGTGGATAAAGTTTTGCCATGCCTCCCATCTTTCTTATGTCTCTAAGTCCGTGGAGCTCTGTTATGAAGAGTCCTGCTGTCATGAAGAGTATGGCCTTACCTATGGCGTGAACCAAGTAGTGAAGCATTGCTCCAGCAATTCCAAAGGCCGTCATTGATGATATTCCTAAAAGAAGGTATCCCATTTGGCTCACACTGGAATACGCTAGGAACCTCTTGAAGTCTCTTTGCCTTAGCGCGACGAGCCCACCATAGACTATGGTTAGAAATGCCCAGAAGACAAGGTAATTTCTCCAATCTACTAATATGTCTGGAAATGCCGGAACTAGGATCCTAGCCATAGCATATCCCGCTAAGCCAATGAGGTTTGGAGACAAGAGGGCTGAAACGGGCGTTGGCGCTTCTGCATGTGCATAGGGTAGCCACATATGAACTCCGAAGACGGCCATCTTGATCATTAGGCCAAGCATCATTAAGAAGGCAACTATCTTTGCTGCAGAGCCCAAAATGCCCTCAATGTTACCTAAAGGCTTAAGCTGTGGAACTAGCATATAATCAAAGGTTCCAGTCTTAATTCCATAGTAGAGAACTCCTGTAAGAAAGAGTACCGCGCCTATGTGAGTCCAGACGAAGTAGAGCATGCTTATCTTCTTTCTATCACCATAGCCCCAATATGCTATGAGTAGATAGGAGGGTATTAGGGTGAGCTCTAAGAACACGTAGAACTCGACAAGGTTTGTTGAAAGGGCAAGGCCTAGCATAGCAGCGGAAAAGGTGTTATATAGGAAATAGTAAGCTCCCATTCCGGGAACCTTTTCTCCCTCCTTTCTCATTTCCTCAATTCTAGTCCTCATGTACTTTATGCTATAGACTGCAACGATAGAAGTTATTATAGAAACGCCTGCAACTATTGGGGCTGAAAGGCCATCGACAGCAAGGGCTACAATGCCTCTCTTTCCTAGGTGGAGGTACCAGGGGTCAAGCACCCCTTGGCTAACTGAACCATTTGCATAGAGAACTATCAAGGCAAAGCCAGGTATAGCTAGGGTCAGCGCTGAGAGGATAGCAACAGCTTTAACAGCTTTTTCGCTTTCAACCTTTCCAAACCATGCCCCTAAACCAACTATAACTGGAAGCCAGATCGATATCCACCAGAGAGGGAAGCTGAGTTCCATCTTACACACCCTCTTCTTCCATAGAGCTGGAGTCTAATGTCTTGGCGATTCTATAGAACGAAACTATCACAGCGACAATTACTATTACCTCACCAGAGACAACACTAACTATTATGACGCTTGCAAGGGTGTCTAAAACCGCAATCTGGGATAAATAAGTAACAATAGCTAGGAAAATTCCATTAAAGAGGACTTCAATCGAAAGAAGGGTTCTGATCAGGTTCCTGCTGGTGGCAATTCCATAAGCTCCTATTGCGGCAACTATAAATGCAATACCATAAGCAGTTTCAGAGGTCATAAGGTCCACGTTCACCTCTCCTCACCCCTCCTAGCAATCGAAATCGCTTCAACCAATGTGGCAGCAAGGGCAACGAAGAGGACACCAAGCACAACAAGGTACTTAGATAAAAGTATTGATGAAACTGCAGAGAGAGGATGAGGTCCAGGCTTATGATAGGTTTTAACTAAATCAACGGCGACCGCAGAGGCAGCAATTCCAAGTCCAAAGAGGGTTGCAACAAAAGATCCTCTGAACTCCTCCCTGGTTTCTGTCTCAGTAGGCCTTAGCATAGATACAGATAGAATTATGAACATGACTGCAGCTCCGACGTAGACAGTAATGACAAATGCGGCGATTACAGGAAAGCCTAGAAGACCAATTATTGCAGCGTTCAGTATTCCAACAAAGGATAATGCTATGCTTGAGTAAACTAAGTCTTTAAGTCTAGTGACAGCTATTGCAGCAGCTATCATGAAAAGACCTGTAAAGCCTATTATATACGGAGTGTATTGTCCTACATTCATTTCTTCTCACCCTCCTTTACCCTTACCTTAACAAGACCTCTCTCAGGGTCAAAGACGTATTTTACAGGAATAGCTCCTTCAGCAGCTGCAGGGCTCACTGGTTCCTTCTGGAAGCTTTCAAGATCCTGTATCATATCGGCCAGGTTAAAGTAAACGACGTCATGGACTGGGACATGGTAAAGGGCTTCAGTCGGACATATGTCTACACAGAAGCCACAATATACACAACGCTGATGGTTGATCGTCGGATATTTCGCTATCTTCTTCTTTCCAGGATTCTTAGGGTCTGGAACCTCGATCTTTATCATCTTCATGGCTCCCGTAGGACAAACCCTTGCGCAGGACTCGCAGCCTATGCACTTGTTCTTGTTTAGGACTATGAAACCTCTGTACCTCTTGTCGAGGACTATATACTCCCTCGGATACATAAGGGTGAACCTATTTGGCTCAAAGAAGTATTTTAGTCCGAGAACTAAAGCTGAGGCATTCCTGCTTATGGCCCCTAAAACACCTATCTTAGGGGTCTTCTTATGAACGAATTTTGCTGGCATGCATATCCTCACCTCCTTCACAAGATATATCCTTCAAGTATTGCAAGGCCAAACCCTGCTATTGCCAGCGCAAAGACGTACTTCCAGCTGACGTGCAGTGCTTGATCTATTCTATATCTTCCGTAGACGGCTCTGAGGAAGCTCATTAGTGCCATAACAATTACGGCCTTTGCAGTGACTATTAGGCTTGGAATAAGGTACCCTGTTACATATCCGGCATTGGGAGGGGGTATGTAGGGCCTCCAACCTCCGAGGAACGCTAATGCTATCAATATTGACATTGCCCACCTCTTTATGTAGGCGCTACCCATGTTAATTCCATACATAAGCCCACTGTACTCCGTGAAGGGTCCAGCAACTATCTCATTCTCGGCATCTGAAATTTCGAATGGGAAAGCCGACGTTGATATTAATGTTGCTATGAAGGTGGCTAAGAGGGCTAGAGGGTTTATGAGGCCTAGCCACTTTCCTCCTCCCTGGAAAGCAACAACCTTAGTGAAATCGAACGAGTGGACGGTAGCAACGACTGAGAATAATCCTATGACGGCCGAGAGCTCGTAAGCTGTTATTAGGAATGTCTCTCTCATGCTACCTATCGTTGCAAATCTGTTGTTTGAAGCCCATCCCATAGCTACTATGAAGATGGGTGAAAGGGTCGTAAGGGCGGCAGCTATTAAAACGCTATATCTCATTGCTGATGGAGTTAAGGGCCAGGTCCACTTTACCGGTGAAACGGGTATAACTGCTAAGGGAAGTATTGACAGGAGTAACGCGAATAGAGGGGACGTGAGGAATGGCATCAAGTCCACAGTTCTAGGTATTATAATCTCTTGGAATGAATACCTAATTAAATCTGCGAAGAGCTGGAGATATCCAGCAAGCCTTGGACTTACCTCCCAAGGTCCATATCTCATCTGAACTCTTGCAGCCGCCTTCCTCTCGAACCATATTATGGATATAACAACAACCATTGCGGCTGCAAGGCCAGGAATTATAACAAACTGGTAAATAGGGGGCCAAAAGATGAGCTTTACAATTCCCCAGAAGACTATTGATATCACACGTTCAGTTAAGGTCCAGACCGAGAGATAGGCCATAGCATCACCCCCTACCTATCTGCCTCAGGAGGGAAGTAATCGAAGCTACCATAGATCGCAGGAAGGTCAGCAATTCTATGGCCGGGAATTACATATTTGAACATTATAGCGTTTCTGAAGGACGGCGAGACTATTCTAACTCTGTACGGTTTGTCCTTCCCGTCGCTTTCAACATAATAAGTTATTTCGCCTCTTGCCGCTTCGGTTCTAGCAAAAGATCTCCCCTTTGGAACTCTAAGTATTGCAAAGAGAGGCATCAGTTTGACCCTTCCCTCCGCTTCAAAAACCTTTTTGTAGAGTGGCGGTGCCTTGGCCCAGAACCTGTCATGCATTATCTGTTGTCCTTTTGTTTTATCTAATTTATCCGCAATTTGCTCCAGAATTCTCAAGCTCTGTTTTATCTCTTCAACTCTAACCCAGGCCCTAGCAAGGGAGTCTCCTTCCTCAAAGACAGGAATTTCGAAGTCTAGCTCATCATAAGCTTCATATGGCTCGATCGCCCTTACATCATATTCCACGCCAGAAGCCCTGAGGTTGGGTCCAACAAGACCAAGATCGACAGCAACCTTCTTCGGCACTATTCCTACACCTTCCAACCTTCTTCTTATAACCGGGTTGTCTAGGAAGATCTTTCTGTACTCGTCTAATCTCTTTCTCAAATATCTTATGGCCTTTCTTAGGTTGTCGGTGAAGTTCTGTGGTGCATCCCTTCTCACGCCTCCAAATATGGGATAAGTGTGAGTTAGTCTTGCACCAGTAAGTTTTTCAGCAAGCTCGACAAGTACTTCTCTGTCGCCAAATCCCCACATGTACATGGTTGAATGCCCTAAAAACACTCCGAAGATCCCAAAGCCATAGAGGTGGCTTGCTATTCTGTTTATCTCACAAAGTGCGACCCTTAGGTACTTAGCCCTTTCAGGAGGTTCTAAACCTAAAAGTTTTTCAACAGCTTCAACATAAGGTAGTGTGACGTTGCAGGCATCAAGTATGGCCATTCTCTCTACAAGAGGGATTATTTTTATGAACGCCCTGCCCTCAGATAATTTCTCCATAGTTCTGTGCACATATCCAAGATCAGGATCGGCTTCAACAATAACATCTCCGTCTACTTTAATTATTATTCTCATGTGCCCGCTTCCAGGATGTTGGGGTCCTATATAAACAACAAACCTTTCCTTACCCAACCTCTTAATTTCCATTCCAGGTAGGTATCTGCTTTCTCCAACTTCCCAAGAACTCATATTTATCTTGGGAACCTCACCAGCCTGCACGTTTCAATCACCTCCTCACCCAGATCGCTTAGAAGATGCCTGCGTCTCTTCCTTCTTAGGAAGCTCTCTATAGATACCCTCCTCCTTCACGACAAACTCCTTCCTCATAGGCTTAAGCTCGGCTACAGGTGGTGCTAGAAGTAAAGGTCTTAGGTCTGGATGCCCTTCGAACGTTATTCCAAATCCTTCATAGGCCTCTCTCTCTTGAAACTCAGCGCTTGGCCAGACATCAACTAGAGAGGGGACTTGGGGTTTATCTCTAGGAACGTTAGTTACAAGCTCAACAACATACTTGGCTAGCTCTTTATTGAGATAACTTGATACGTGATATCCTACCTCAAATACGCCATCCTTTATTCTATCAACCACCGTAAGGCTTTTTACATGGTCAAATCCCATGTCTTTGAGCTTTTTAGCCGCCTCCTTAAATTTATCTAGCTCAACTTCAACTAGTATGAAGCCCTTATGTATTTCAACCTTCTTAGCTAAATCTCCCAAATTTTCCTTCAGTTTCTCTGAAAAATCCTTAAGCTTATCAGTTGAGCTCATCCTAACCCCACCACCATGAGCAAGGATCTTCCTTAAGTTTAGGAGTTGGCTTGGATCTTGCCATTCCTCTTAGAATGGTCTTGCTGGCCTCTCCCTTCTTGACAATCCTCTGAAGCTCTACTATGGCTCTCGCCAATGCCTCGGGCCTTGGCGGACATCCCGGAACATAAACGTCAACTGGAATTATTTGCCAAGGTCTTACTATGTTGTAGCTGTTGTAGAATAGACCTCCGTCAAGCGCGCAGGTTCCCATGGCTATTGCGAACTTAGGATTGGGCATCTGTTCCCAGCTTACTCTAAGCGCGCAGGCCATTTTCTTGGTTATAGTGCCTTCAATGACTATGAGGTTCGTCTGTCTGGGGCTGAGCCAAGGAAGAGCTCCATACCTCTCTGCATCGAACCTAGGACCCCAGGTTGCAGCAAATTCACATCCACAGCAGCTTGTTGTCAGGTCTATGGGCCAGAGACTAAAGGTTGTTCCCCAGTCTATTATCTTATCTAGTTTAAGTCCTTTGATAAGAAGCTCCCTAGCCCTTTCAGCCGATTCGTCCAGATTACCAACATAAACCTTACCCTCTCCGTTCGAGTTACTCATGTTAAACACCTCCTCAGCTCAAGAACCACTTTCTTACATCTTTAGCCTCTTTGATCGCATAGTAAAGTAGGGGCGTATAGACGGCTACGAATATCAGATAAAGTTTTCCTAAGGCCCCCGAGAGGCTCTTCGGTACTGCGAGGGACAGAGCAAACAGGACAATAGCAGGCTCCACAGCCAGGAAGATTATCAGATAGCCAAGATATTGCATAGGCAATCTCGTTTTTGCAGGCTCCCTTCTTCGAGGAGGATTGCCAGCCTCATATCTTTCATACCTTAATCTCTCTACATCTATGACGTCGGGCCTGGGGGTGAGTATAAGCTTCAGCAGCCAGACAGTACCTATTAGTATTAAGAGTATTATTAGTGGTATGACGAACAGTGATGACAGCTCTTTGATTAGGGGCTGATACAGCGTCTCTAACATACTCACCGCCGTTGGTAATCTTAGTTTAGCTTTCAGTATTTAGCTTTGTTTGTTTAAATATAATGAACTGGCGTAGTTTAATTTTTATAGAAACTGACAAATCACAGAGAAACTTAATAGAAAACTTCTGTAAGAAAGGTTTTCGTTTAAAATTTTATAAAAATAACTATTTCTGTTAAAGAAACTAACTTTCCACGAAAAGCACCCTTAGTCATTATTACTCTGTTTTAAGATTAAGATCAAGACAAGAAAATGTTTAGGAGGACCAAAAGGCTTATAGAAGGTTAAAGGAAGCGATGTTTAAGGCCCTATAAGATCTTTGACCTCAGGAGGCCTTGGAGGTAGTCCTTTCCTCTCTCTTATCTTTCTTATGAGGTCCTGCAGCATTGAGTCTGGCACGGGAGCCCATCTGCTGAACTCTGTTCCCCAAAAAGCTCTTCCAGCCGTAGCGCTTCTGAGCTCTCCTGCTAGGTCAAAGGATTCGGCAACAGGAATCTCTGCTATAACTCTTGCGACCATTCCAAGATTAAGGACCTCCAGTATCTTTCCACGCCTTCTGGCGAGTACTGCAGCAATGTTGCTTACGTACTCCATGGGAGTTCTGATGTCAAGTTTCTGGATCGGCTCAAGAAGCGTCGGCCTGGCAGTTAACATTCCTGCCCATATGGCATTTCTTACAGCAGGGTATATCTGGCCAGGCCCTCTGTGGACGGGATCTTCGTGGATCACGGCATCATGAAGTATAACCTTTACCCCTCTTACAGGCTCAGCTGCTAAAGGCCCTTCTTTCATAGCAATTCTAAAGGCAGCTAGTATAGTATCCTTTACCTCTCTCAAATGTTGAACTCCTGTAGTCTTATCGACGAAGACGTTTATGTTTTCATCAATTGACCATATTCTACGAGCCTCATCATACTCCCAGCCAGCCTTATCTCTGAGGATCTTAGCCCTTTCTCTAAAGTCCTGACCTTCATAGACCTCTCCCTTTTGTATTAACTCTATTGTTTCCTCATTGAGTGGCTCAACGCTTATGTAGAACTTGTTATGTTTGTTGGGACTTTTACCTTCAAACACCTCGCTGCTGTCCCTTATGGTCTCTCTATAAACAACTATAGGTTGGCTGGCCTTTACCTCAACTCCATATTTCTCCTTCATTAAGGTCAGTGCTATTTCGAGGTGAAGGGGTCCCATTCCAGAAAGTAAGTACTCTCCTGTCTCCTCATTGATTTTAACCACTAGGTTGGGATCCTCTATGCTCATCTTCTTCAGTGCATCTATCATCTTTGGAAGCTCCTGAATCGACTTAGGTTCTACGGCTATGGTCACTACAGGCTCGCTAACGTATCTTAGCTGTTCAAATGGGGCTGCTTCATTCACATACTTAGGATCTATAAGGGTCTCTCCAGCTCTGACGTCTTCAACTCCCATTATGGCTCCTATGTTTCCTGCTGGTATGGCTTTTGTCACCTCTCTGAAGGGACCCATGTAAAGGCTTACTTGAAGGATCCTTGCCTTTCTATTGCCCATTATTAAGTATACCTCCTTGCCAGGCTCTAGAGTTCCAGAGAACACTCTGCCCGTCGCAACAAGTCCTGCCTTCTCAACCCTAACGTCGTTAACATAAAAGACTAAGGGTCCCTTAGGATCAGCATTTAGCATGGCCTTTCCTATGTCGCTGTCTATTTTTCCTTTCCATATCTTAGGTATTCTGTACTTTTGTGCCTCTCTTGGGTTAGGTACGAACTTCACCACCATGTCAAGGAGCGCTTCGTGGAGTGGCATAAGTTTTGCAAGTTCCGCTACCCTTTCCTTACTCTCACTTTTGTACGCCTCTATTATCTCCTTGAATGTTATGCCCTTCTTCTTGACCATAGGAATGCTTATTCCCCACTTATCCTTAGCGCTACCAAAGGCTATGGTACCTTCGGTGGGATTAAGCTTCCACTTTTTCTTAAACTCAGGTTCAGCATAGAGATCAATCAAGTTGTTAACATCTCTTATTATCTCTGCGAACCTGTCTTGGATCTGTTGTGGTGTAAGCTTAAGCTCTTTAATCAACCTGTCTACCTTGTTTATGAATAATAAAGGTCTCACTCTCTCCTCAAGTGCCTGTCTTATGACGGTCTCGGTCTGCGTCATAACTCCTTCAACAGCATCGACAACTACTATAGCTCCATCAAGAACTCTGAGGCTTCTCGTGACCTTTCCGGAGAAGTCGACGTGACCAGGCGTGTCTATGAGGTTAATCACATAGGGCTTACCTTCATATTCGTGATAGAGGCTTATGTTAGCAGATTTAACTGTTATGCCCCTCTGCTTTTCGACCGACAGATAATCGAGTACTAAAGCTTCACCAGCTATTCTATACGAAATTATTCCAGCAGCTGCTAACAAAGAGTCACTAGTGGTTGTTTTTCCGTGGTCGACATGCGCGATAATCCCAATGTTTCTGACCTGTTCCAGATTGCTCATTATTTTCTCGATTTCAGATACCATCTTTACTCTTGCGCCCAAAGTAACCCCCGAAGCTTTTACGAATCATGCAGCCCTTTTAACGCTTCAGAACGATTTAGAACCTTAATGCTGGTTACTTTGGCAAGTTGAAGGTTCTCCTGCTATAAACAATAAAATATTTAGTTCCCGAGTAGGTTACGTGGACAAGTTATTGAAATTTGAATGAAGAGCTTGACAGAAATGGTTCAAAGAGTGGTTTATGTTATGCGCCCAAACATGTAACACTTTCGACGTACGCTTCTAGAAGGTCTAGATCTCTCTTTGTTACATGAAATCTCATTTTCCCTTTCTCTTTCTCCTTCATTCTTACGGACATCTTTCACTCACCCATCTATATCTATTAGATGTCGAGAGTTTATAAAATAAAGCCATAAACATCCTTCGACAATAGTCTAACATCAGGGGATCCTGAAAGTAAATAAATCTGTAAGCTGAAAATTTCACATTAGGGTATTACTCTGAAGCGAGACGGCGGTGCTTAGCTCTTGTCCATCAAGATAAAATTGGAGGAAAGCTGGGGGAGAGGTTCATATAGATTAGCTTGTCCTAACTGTGGGGGCACAATAACAGAGGATAGACTCGCAAAGGGACTTCCCTGCGAAAAATGTCTAGCTAGGCCACCAGAGAATCCCACGATTGAAACTATCTATGAGGCTCTAAAAAGGGAAGGGAAGTTAAAGGAGTCCTACAAGAAGTTATATGAGCTTGAGGTCACCTTTAAGGATTTCGTTTCATTTTTCGAGAAACTTGTTGGCTCAAGGCCTTGGGGTGCTCAGAGAGCTTGGATGAAAAGGTTAGTTAGAGGGGATAGTTTTTCAATAATAGCTCCTACAGGTGTTGGGAAGACCACTTTTGGCTTAATCGCAGCCCTTTTCTATGCATGTAAGAAGGGTTCGAAATCGTATATAGTGTTGCCGACAACGACGTTGGTTGTTCAGGCCTATGATAAGATTGAGGCATTTAAAGATGCAGGCGGGAAGGAGTGTTCAGAGGTACGTGTCCTTGCGGTACATTCAAAGATGGGTGCTAAGGCTAGGAGGGAGGCCATGGAAAGAATAAGGTCTGGAGACTTCGACGTGCTGATATCTACATCAGCCTTTATGAGGAAGAACGCTGATGTTCTTAATAAAGCAAACTTTAAGTTCGTTTTTGCTGATGATGTAGATGCAGTGTTAAGAAGTGGGAAAAGCGTAGATGCGATATTAAAGGTCGTTGGCTTTTCTGATGAGGATATAGAGAAAGGCCTCATGCTTCTAAAGATCTTAAGAGAGCAAGCCTCCTTAGTGGCATCATTACAAAGAGCTTCGGGAGAGAGGAAGGAGAAGCTTAAAGCTAGGCTTGTAGACCTTGAAATTAAAGCTAGAGAGTTGAGAAGGGAAATTTCTAAAAAGAGAGAAAAGGTGGCAAGACTTGTCGTCAGCAGCGCAACTGGAAGGCCTCGAGGCGCCAGAGTGAGACTCTTCAGAACATTACTTAACTTTGAGGCTGGAGGAAGAAGTGATATAGGACTCAGAAACGTTATAGATACGTATATAAAGCCCAAGGATAGCATTGAGGATGAGGTAGTTAAACTCGTAAAGAAGCTAAAGGAGGGCATCCTAATTTTCGTTCCTATAGATGTTGGGATTGAAGGAGCTGAAAGGCTTGCGGAGAGGCTTAAGGAGGAGGGAATTAATGCTGAGGCTTATCACTCAAAGAAACCGATAAACATTTTGGAGGAGTTCTCTAAGGGTAAAATTCCTGTTCTGGTCGGTGTAGCTAATTATTATGGCACTCTGGTCAGAGGGTTGGACCTTCCAAGGATAGTTAAATATGCCATATTTGCTGGGGTTCCAAGACATAAGTTTGGCATGGATATAGGGGAACCGCATCCTGCAAGGCTTTTAAGACTTCTTTCTCTATTAAGCGAACTGGATATCAAGGAAATAGCTGATGAGGCAAGGGTACACTTAGCAAACATGAGAAAACTTCTCAGAAGGTTAAGCCCTGCAGCACTTCAGGTGATAGCCGAAAAGGTTTTAGAGGGCGAAGTTGAAGGGGCGGGATCTCCAGCAAGGGTGGTATGGGAAGCATATAATTTCCTTAGAAATGCTCTTTCTGATAAGGAGGTCTGGGACAAGCTCTCTAAAAGGGAGGATGTCGCTGTTGTTGAGGAGAGTGGTAAACTTTACGTTTTAATACCGGACCCAGCAACCTACGTTCAAGCCTCTGGCAGAACAAGCAGGCTTTATGCGGGAGGTATAACTAAAGGTCTTAGCATAGTCGTAGTTGATGACGAAAGAGTCTTCAAGGGTTTAGTTGAAAGGGTCAGGTGGATAACAGAGGCTAAGTGGGTTCCCCTTGAAGACTTAAACTTAGATGATGTAATTAAGGAAATAGAAGAGGACAGAAAGAAGGTTGGAAGAATACTTTCTGGTAAGTTTGAGGAGAAAGATCTTGTTAAGACAGCTCTCCTAGTTGTTGAGTCTCCAAATAAGGCTAGAACTATAGCTAACTTCTTTGGACAGCCAAGCATAAGAATTCTTCCAGGTGGCTTAAGGGCCTTCGAGGTGGCGACAGGAGACTATATTCTAACAATAGCGGCAAGTGGAGGCCATGTATATGATTTAGTCGAGGACGAGATTAAGGATTCAGACGTGCCTGAAAGCATGAAACCTTATGTTAAGAAAAAGGTCTTTGGAGTTATAGTATTAGATAAGGATGGGGAGAGAACGTATCACCCTGTTTATACGAGTATAAAGAGATGTCTCATTTGTGGACATCAATTTACTGCAGATACGGACAGATGTCCAAGATGTGGAAGTACTTTAATAAAGAATTCTAGGGATACAGTCGAAGATCTCAGGAGGTTGGCCTGGGAGGCAGACATAGTTCTTATAGGCACAGATCCTGACACTGAAGGAGAGAAAATAGGGTGGGACATAGCTTTACTCTTGAGGCCTTATTCTAAATCAATAATGAGGCTTGAGTTCCACGAGGTTACTAGAAGGGCAATAAGAGAGGCTTTAAGAAACCTTAGGGACTTCAATCAGAGGCTTGTTGACGCTCAGATAGTTAGAAGGATAGAGGACAGATGGATAGGCTTTACATTAAGCCCTTGGCTATGGTGTGACTTCTGGCCGAACTATTATTGTAGGGGCGATATTGTAAAAGTTGCTGGAAGGGATAGGGAGAGATGTGAGACTTCAACATACTTCTATAACCTTAGTGCTGGAAGAGTTCAGACACCTACCTTAGGTTGGGTAGTGGAGAGGACAGACGAGGCTAAAAAGAAGGTCTATCTCTTCACTCTCTGGATAGACTCTGCTAGAATAGCATTTAGAGAGGATGACGAAGCTTTAGTTGACAGAAGCGGGCTTAAAGATCTTAAAGAGCTTGGCGGTAAGAAGGCTCAGGGAGAATTTACAGTCAAGGTAAAGGTTGAAAAGATTGAGGAAAAGGAGGATATCCTGAATCCGCCACCGCCATATACAACAGACGATCTGATAGCGGATGCTAACAGGTTCTTGGGCCTAGGAGCTCCAGAAACCATGGCTTTGGCTCAAAACCTTTTCGAATGGGGTCTAATTACTTACCACAGAACGGACTCGACCAGGGTGAGCGATAGAGGCATTCAGGTTGCAAGGGAGTGGATGGAGCAGAAGTTTAAGGAAAAGGCCAAGGAGCTTTTCAAGCCAAGAACTTGGGGCAAAGGAGGGGCTCACGAGGCAATAAGGCCCGTAAGGCCTTTGGATGCAGAAACCCTTTCAAGACTCATAGAGGAGGGACTCATAGAAATTCCGGGAGAACTCACTAGAAGGCACTTAGCGCTTTATGACCTCATATTTAGAAGGTTCATGGCAAGCCAGATGAGAGAGGCCAAGGTTTTAAAGGCCACTTATAGGGTAAGCATTGAGCCCTACAGCCAGAACCTAGTAGTCTTAGAGATAAAGGATCGGATAGTGTCTGTAGGCTCAGGATCTAAGGAGGGTGAGGAAATCGACGTTGAGGCCGGATTTCTTAACGTTTGGGATCGGTTCTTCAGGGTAGAGGAGCCCGTTCCTGAAGGTGTATTTGAGGCAAAGGTAACATTTAGAAAAGTTAGTAAAAGGCCGCTGTTCACTCAGGGAGAGATCGTCGAAGAAATGAAGAAGAGGGGAATAGGAAGGCCAAGTACATATGCAAAGATAATAGACACCCTGTTTAAGAGGGCTTATATCGCTAAGATCAAGGTCGAGAGAAGGCAAGAGAGAGTCGTTGCAACTTCTAGAGGAAAAGCTGTCTATAGGTATCTAACTGACTACCTGAAAAATGCCGATAAAAGCGTTTATGGAGATCTTGCTGAGAAGCTAAGAAGAATACCTACTTTGGTGTCTGAGGAAAGAACTAGAATTCTCGAAGAGGCCATGGATGACATTGAGGAAGGTAAGAAGACAAGAATTTCTGTGCTTAACGAGATTTATAACGAGATAGCGGAGTTAGCCGATGCTGTAATTGAGGCAATCGAGAACGTCAGCAAGGGCGAGCTTAAGGCTCCCGAAAAAGAGCTCCTTGCCAGATTCAGGGAGTGCATAAAGGGATTCCTTGAGAGGGAAGGAGGTGATAACAAAAGATGGACGTCAGGCTAGCAATAGTGCACACAAGGTTAAGGCTTGGTTATAGAAGAGTTAACATGAGAAAGCTCAACAAGGCGTTCATGGAGGCAAGGGACGTCAAGGGAGCTGAGATAGTTCTATTGCCCGCATATCCCCTTCTCGGTCCTGTTATTGGCTATTATCCTGAACAAAAGGCTAGGCATTACTTAAGATCCTTTGCCGAGAGGCTCAGCGGCCCTAGAGAATCACATACTATTTCCGTTCTCTCAAGGTTGGCCAGCAGTTACGGCGTTGAAGTTATAGGTGGCCCTATAATTGAGAGGGCAGGTCCTAGACTTTACTTAACCGCATTTCACATAGATAGCAATGGTATTCTTAGAGGGAAATATAGGAAGATAATGGTAACTAAGGCTGAAAAAGATTTAGGCATAAGCTCTGGGAAAACAGCTACTGTTTTTGAAACTGAGAGTGGGCTGAGGGTTGGCATATTTCTTGATGAAGATCTTCTAAGTCCGGAAGTGTTTAGATACATGCAGTTCGACGATCCCATGATCATGGTAGGGACAATGCTACCATACGAATCCGATTACATAAAGTCTGAGTTCTTGAGAGGTCTCGAAAGTGTGAAGACCATGAACATCGATGCAGTCAAATCTCTTCTTTGGTCCAGGGCACTTGAATCTGGTCTTCCCATAGTTCTTGTAGGCGGTGCCGTGGAGTCCCCAACTTTTGGAGTCGATGTGGCTTTCATGCCATCAATCATTACAGATCCTGAAATAGGAATTACGGATAAGTTGATAAAGGGATATGATGATCTTGATGAAGTTTTCATTGTTGAAGTTGATCCTAGGGTAAGTAGGGCTAAGAGATGTGAGGGTTCCTGCATGAATATCTTTAAAAGCTTATGTTTAAGGGAGCTCAGAAGGAAGAAGAGTTAAAAAAGGAAATTAGGCCACAGGTCCTATTACCTCTTTGCCAACGATCTTGTTTATTCTCTCAACCTCTTGATCAACAAGCTTCTGGATCTTCTCTATCTCCTCTTCTGTTAGATGTCTAAACCTTCCCTGAGGCTTGAGGTACTCCTTGACGGGCTTCCTCTTCTTAACGGGATATGTAACCCTGAAAGTCCCATGATCTATTTCGTAGAGGATCCACATGCCCGTCTCAACGGCAAGTCTAGCAAGCTTAATTCCAAGTGAGGGATCGAAACGCCAGCCCGTCGTACAAGGTATGAGTACGTGTACAAAGGTAGGTCCCTCTTCTAGGTAGTCGAGAGCCTTCTTGAACTTGTTTGCAAGATCTATAGGATATGCAGGACTTGCGGTTGCAACGTATGGAACCCTATGGGCCGCAACTATGGCATCTATGTCCTTCTTAGGCCTCCACTCACCTCTCCATACCTTTCCAGCAGGAGTTGTCGTGGTCCAAGCTCCATATGGGGTGGCACCACTTCTCTGAATTCCTGTGTTCATGTAAGCCTCGTTGTCATAGAGCACGTACATGACCTTATGTCCTCTTTCCAGCATTCCGCTAAGAGCTTGAAGACCTATGTCTACAGTACCTCCATCACCGCCTATGGCTATGACCTTAATGTCCTTATTTAGCATCCCCTTCTTCTTCAACATCTTTATTGCGGCCTCAACTCCGGAGGCGACAGCTCCAGCGTTTTCGAAGGCGACGTGTATCCAGGGGTTTCTCCAGCTCGTATATGGATATGGGGTTGAGGAGACCTCCAGACAACCAGTAGCATTGACTATTATTGCGTCCTTCCCGGCTATTTTTGTCAAAAGTCTCATTACTGGGCCTATGGTACAGCCAGCACATAGTCTATGACCACTTACAAACCTCTCCTCCCTAGGGAAGTCAAAGAGACTTCTATAGAGCTTCGTGCTCATAATCTCACCCCATAGAATATGGTTCTATCATACTTCTTTGTTCTGGACTCCCAAGCAAGCTTAACCAGATTTTCAAAGTCAGAATCTATCATCCTTCTCTGTCCTATCCCGGCAACAACGCTCGTCAGGTTCAGCTTTAGGTCCTCCTTCACTATCAACGATGAGAACTCCATGGCTAAGGGGCCCTGAAGAGGAGCTCCATAGCTAATGGCCCTATCTATAACCAGAACCGCATCAACCTTATCTAAGATGTTCTTGAAGTCCTCCACCGGGAAGGGTCTGTAAAGCCTCAGCCTGAGAAGTCCAACCTTATATCCCTTCTCCCACATTTTAGGCAAGATGGTCTTCAGCGTCGCAGCGTAACTGGTTTTTGCAACAATAAGGGCCTCTGCATCGTCGCACATGAAGCACTCATAGATTCCATATCCCCTTCCAAAGGTTTTCCTGAACTCCTCATCTATCTCTCTCGCCTTCTCGAGTGCCCTTTCCATGGCCATAACCTGCTGATACTTTATCTCGTAGAACCAGTTGGGATCTGCGATGGGACCCATTGTGACGGGGTTATCAGGGTCTAACCTATACGGGAAGGGCCTCTTGGGGGCAAACTTCAGCACCTCGTCTCTGTCCTCAGTTATGACAGGCTCAATTGTGTGACTCATTACATATCCATCATAAGCTACCATGACAGGTAGGAGTATATCTGGGTCCTCAGCAAGCTTAAATGCCTGTATTATGGTGTCATATGCCTCCTGAGCGCTGGAAACGAAGTATATTATCCACCCAGCGTCCCTTGCATTCATGACGTCGCTATGATCGTTCCAGATGCTGATAGGGGCTGAGAGGGCCCTCATGGCGACACTCATAACTATGGGCATCCTCATTCCACTTGCTATGTGCAAGATCTCATGCATGAGGGCGAGCCCTTGACTTGCTGTCGCTGTGAAGGTCCTTGCTCCAGTGGCAGCTGCACCTATAGCCGCTGAAAGGGCGCTGTGCTCGCTTTCAACATGGATCATCTCAGCATCAAGCTCACCATTTGCTATGAAGTCAGCTATCTTCTCAACAACTGTAGTTTGAGGAGTTATTGGATAGGCAGAGACTACATCAACATCAAGGTCTTTAACAGCATAGGCAACAGCTGAGTTCGTGGACAAGGGCTTAGGTTTCTTAACCTCCTTAGCAACCTCAAGCGAGGCCATAACCCTCACCCCTTCTTCTCATACTCAGGAACCATCTGTATAGCATTTACTGGGCACTCCTCCGCGCAGATCCCGCAGCCCTTGCAGTAATCATAGTTTACCTTGTAGCTCACCTTATACTTCCTTCCCTTCTTAGTTACGTACTCCTCATCAACCTCTAGTATTGCTGCATCAGGGCAGTAAACCCAACAAAGCCTACATCTGACACACTTCTCCTGATCGATTACAGGCCTTAATACCCTCCAATCCCCAGTCTTATATTCAAGACTACTTCCAGGCTTAGTTATTATACCCCCTATGACTAACTCTGATGCCCCAGGAAGCTCAGAGGACAAAACATATCACCTCCCAATCATAAGTTACTCAAGATCAATAACCTTAGTATTCTCATAGGCGTCCTTCACAGCAGAGGCGTTAGCCTCTCCAATCTTTCCGGGGAACCTCTCCTTAACTAGGTTGACAACAGTGTCAAGCTTAACTATGCCAGTGGCCTTTATGAGGGCGCCGAGTATTGCGGTGTTAACTATTGGAGCCCTAAGCCACTTTAGTGCTATGGAGGTTGCGTCAACGGTTGCAACCCTCACGCCCTCCTTCAGGTTCAACCTTTTAGCGAGGTCCTTAGGGTCTTCAGGAGCATTTGCAATAACACAGCCATTCTCCTTAAGCCCCTCAACGTAAGCAGGAGTTATTAGTGAAGGGTCCAATATTATGACAATGTCCGGGCTAACCACAGGGGTCCTTGCGATCTCAGGCTCATCAGTTATCCTTGTATATGCCCTAACGGGCGCCCCTCTTCTCTCGGCGCCAAACTCTGGAAAAGCTAGAGCGTTCTTACCCTCTAAGATCGCAGCAGCTGCAACTATCTCGCTTGCTGTCACAGCGCCCTGACCTCCTCTTCCATGCCATCTTATCTCTATTCTCAAGCTCTCAGCCTCGCCACACTTCTCTCAAGTCTAGCAGTGGAGGTTTATCAAAAATAACTTTATTTTATAAGAAAAACGTATTAAAGAGAACTTTGAAGGAAGCTTATTGAGGGAGCTAAGTTGGAGAACATAGAGAAGGCGATCTCAGTCAAGGTATCAAGCCTCGAGGATCTAGCCCGCCTCGCCTCGACCCTTGCCTCAAGGCTCATAGTCATGCCAATATATAGGTTTAAGGACAATGGAAAGGTGTTCTATTTCATTCAAGCATCATATAAAGATTATTATAAGCAATATGGGCTTCCAGTCCTCTATTACTACTCGAGACCTGAGGAGAATGACGTTGATGATTCTAAGGCTAAGTATGTTGTTGCAAAGACTGATGAGACGGGGGAGAGGGTCGAGATAACAGACAAGGTGAGGCCTGGCTATACAGCAATACCCATAGTTAACTTAGCGGAGAGGCCTATCTTCTTCTCAGAGGAGAAAGGTGCCTGATATGAGAAGAAGATTTCCAATAATAACTAGGTCGAGATGCATTATTGTTAACGGCGAAAAAATTTTGGTTCAGAAGGATGAGGAGGGCATATACGGCCTTCCTGGAGGCAGGCTGGAGTTTGATGAAACGTTACCTTTGTGTGTTGTCAGGGAGCTGAGGGAGGAGGCAGGGATAGAGGTAGATCCCCAGAGGCTTGTCTACATAGTTGAGTACAGGGGGGTGAAGAAGGGCAAGTATAAGCATGAGATACTCTATTTTTTTAAGTGTAACTATAGGGGGGATGTGAAGTCAAAAAGTAAGGCATTAAGCTTTGAGTGGAGGGATCCTTCTGACCTGCTCAAGGAGCCCTTCTGGCCAGAGCCATTGGCTGAAATGCTGGTAAAGGATTATCCTGAATTTAAAAGGGTAAGGTTCATTGTTTATGTCGAGGGGAAGCTAAGCTATCTGAACACCTTTGAGTTAAAGTAAAAGTAACACTTGGGTTCTACATCAGTATTATCTCGTAAAGGTATATATAAAAACCTTAGTGGCAATCATAATAACGGAGCTATAGGGGTGAGTAGTTGGTGAGAAATAGAAGAGGACTCTCACCTGTAGTCTCGGTCCTTTTGCTAATATTGATAGCTGTTGCGGCAGCAGTAATCATATATGCATGGTTTAGCGGTGCAGCGAGTAAGAACCCTACTAACGTTCCACAGCTATATGAGAGGATAAGCATTGATGCAGTTAAAGTAAATAGCACAGGTACATATGTATTTATCAGAAATATTGGGAGTGTTAGTGCAACAATAGAATCAGCATACCTAATTAATGCAACAACTAATAGCGTTATTTGCTCAGCTTCTTCAGGTCAGACAATAGGTCCTGGGAGTTCCCTAGTAATAGCTCTTACATCTTGTAATAGTACAAATTTGCCTCCAGGAACATACGTTGCGAAGGTGGTCACTAAGAGTGGAGTTGAAACAACCTATACGTTCACTTATGCAAAGTAATGTTCATATCTGTTGAAGAACTCAACACATAACCTTTTTTTCTTCTGAAAGATAATATTACTCTAATGGGAAGGTGCCCTTCTTGCCAAGGTTTTTGATATCCAAAAGAAGGGATAAAGAAAACGATGGAGGTTATCTAAAGAGCGCAATATCCCGAGCAAATATTAAACTAAACTTCGATACACTTGAATTGATCAAAAACAAAATCGGTAAAATAAGGCTGAGAGGAGCTCAAAAGGAAGTTCAAACTGCTCAACCTGGCCACGTTAAAGAGAAGATAAGGAGGGTAGGAGCCCAAAACGTTATAGATTTGTACAGGGTTAACAGGTGGATTTATGCCCTAATCTATTTCGACGAGAAGGGAAGAATTACCTATATGCCCATAGAGCCGTACCTTACTCCAGATCAGAAAGCTATTTTGGCTGAAGTAAAGGACATAATAGGAAAGGAGCCCATAGGCCTCTTGCCCGAGTACTTCCCTAGCTTTGAGAGGGCGATAAGGTTCTATGCAAACTATTTGCTGATCATAGTGAAAAAATATGGAATAAAGGTTCCTGAGGGCGTGTTTGGGATCTCAAAGCTTGCATACTATCTTGCAAGGGACCTTCACGGTTATGGGGATATAGACCCTCTTGTAAGAGATCCTTGGGTTGAGGACATAGTTGGCGATGGTGGTGGAATTCCTATCTACATATTTCATAGAAAACACGAGTGGCTAAGGACAACAATAGTTCTTGACGTTGAGGAGATGGAGAAGACCGTTAAGCTTTTAGCATTTAGGGCTAGGAGAAACATAAACGTTGCAACTCCAATAGTTGAAGGTAACCTTAAGCCAGAGGGCTTTAGAGTGCATTTAACCTTGGGCGTAGTCTCTGGCAAAGGGAGCACCTTTACAATAAGGAAGTACACAGCAGAGCCGTTAACGCTTGCGGACCTGGTAAGGTTAAGGAGCATAGACGAGAGGATAGCTGGCTACTTCTGGCTTGCAGTCGATCACATAACAAGCATGCTCATAGCAGGCCCTATGGGCTCGGGAAAGACAACCTTGCTCAACGCAATAGCTATGATGATAAAGCCTGAAGCGAAAGTGGTTACGCTTGAGGACACTCCAGAGCTTAGGCTTCCTCAGGAGAACTGGGTCCCCATGTACACAAGGCCGAGCTTTGAGCCTGGGGTCAAGGACATAGACCTGTTCGAGCTGCTGAAGAGTAGCTTGAGACAGAGGCCAGAGTACGTTATAGTTGGTGAGATAAGGGGGGCAGAGGCATACACCTTCTTCCAGGCAATAACCATAGGTCACGGAGGCCTTGGAACAATTCACGGCGAATCCATAGAGCAGGTGATAAGGAGGCTCCAGACGCCTCCAATGAATGTGCCCAGAGAGCTCATTCCGTTAGTTAGGGTATATGTTATGCTGGGGATACTTAAGTCTGGGGAGGGAATAAAGAGGAGGCTCTTGGAGCTGAGGGAGGCCACCGGTTACGACATAAGGAACCAGACCGTGATACTCAACGAGCTGTTCAAATACGACCCTGCTGAGGACACGTGGAACCTTATGGGAAGAAGTGCTCTGGTTGAAATGATCTCAGAAAAGACCGGGATGAAGGAATGGGATGTCAAGGAGGACTGGGCTAGGAGGGCGACAATAATAAAATATCTAGCTTCCAAGAAGGTTAAGTATAGTGAGCTCGCCAGTTACATAAGGAGGTACAGGTTGAACCCCGAGGCAGTCTACAGGGAGGCAGAGAGCGTGGTTGGCCGTGTCGAAATATGATAAAGAAGATCCTCTAATACCTCATGTAGAGCTCCCCGGGCTAACATCTGCATACAAGACAGTTAGGCTTCTGGGCCTTAAGAGATTAGCTGATAGGTTCGCAAGAACCCTTACACCTTATGTCATAGGCTCTGGAATGAAGGTCTCTCCTAGGGGTTATGCGTCGTTAGTAGTTCTTTCGGCTTTGGTATCCCCTCTAATATTCTTTGTCATAGGCTATGTTGTTAAAGGAATAATATTGGCAATTCCTATGGCCATGGCCTCAGCAATAATACCTGGCACCGTGTATCTTTATCCATTAATGAAGTTCAGAAGCAGGGGGGATATGCTAGACGTCAAAATACTTAACCTGGAGGCGGCCCTCGCAACATCCTTAATATCATCTGCCTCCCATGAGGAGGCCTTTCTAAATCTCTTGCCTCTCTCCGATGTCTTAGGCTTTGATGTTGAACTGAGAGAAATAGCTAAGGGTCTAATTCATGAAAGGCTCCCCCTTACGGATGCCCTAATTAGGGCATCTCAGATAACGCCTTCAAGAACAGCGGCCCTTCTATTCGAGGGGCTTAAAGGAATAATTGACTCTGGAGCTGGCGTCCTGGAATACATATATTGGATGGCCTCCTCGAGCTACAACGACGTTGAAGCTAAGTATAGGGCTGCTTTTAACTCCCTTTCAGTGCTAATGGAAACCTACATGGCAGTGGCAGTTCTAATGCCGATAGTAGTTATTGCGGCCCTAATAACACTCTTTGGCATGGGGAACTTCTTTCCGATAACAGTAAATCCGAGATATTTGACTTCATTAGTCTCATTCTTCCTGACGCCACTCTCAGCTATAGGTATCTTAATAATTGCAGACTCCATAGTCTCGAGGCTGAGACCTTGAGGTTTTTACGAAGGAGAAGAAGAGTAACAATATTGGATGTAAGACCCTACGCTTATCTCTCAGCAATCCTCTTCATAGGATCGTTTTTAGCTATTTACGTATTTTACAGAAAGCCTCTTGAGGAGGGCTTGGCAATAAGGTCTCAGCTCTTTCCTCCTCCAATACCAGCTATACCTATAGGTAAGGGCTTTCTATGGGCTTTAACTATAATACTTATAGTAGGAACTCTTCCCTTAGCATTGTATTCGAGGAAAAAGTATAACGTTATGAGGGGGTTGGAGAAGCAGGTTCCTGTCCTGATAAGAGACTTCATAGGCCTTTTGAGAAGCGGTATGAGTGTTGGAGAAGCCATTGAAATAATGGCAAGAAGAAGCTATGGACCTTTAAATGCCTTCATAAGGACCCTTTTAGGGCTAATTAGAGCTAAGGTCCCGTTTGAGGACGCTTTTGAGGAGGCCTCAAAGACTGTACCTAAGAGGCTTGTCAGATACTTAATCCTCATAAGAGAGAGTTATAGGGCAGGAGGAATAAGTTTAGAGCTGGCTGGAAGAATAGCTTCCCTCTACGCAGCTATAAGCGCTCTTGATGAGATCAGGGAGAGCAATTTGAAGGCATACGCTTACGTTTTAGCTATGTCAGTATTAATTTATAGTCTAGGTTCAGGCGCAATAATTTACTTAGCGGGATCCATGCAGAGCACAAAAATAGTCAGGCCCCTTTTGAAACCCGATGAAGTCTTAGGGATTTTATACTATACGGGGATCATTTTGGCGTTCATAAGCGGAATTTTTGCAGGGAAACTAATAACAGGGGAGGCATCTGGAGGTCTTTGGTATGCATGGTTTTACATTTTGTTGACGACATTATCGATATTGCTTTCAGGAAAGCTACTGTCTTTCCACATTTTCGGGCCTAGGCCTCTGAGGTAGCCCAAAGATGTTTGCAAGTATAGATTCTATTAGTTTTTTAACGTTGCTGTAATACTGTGGACAGATCTCGGACTCTAAGCTAGGAAATATAACGGCCTTAGTTCCAAGGAGTATTGAAGGATCCCCGCTGATGACCTCGTTAAACTCAACAAAGCCTGAACCTTCATATCTCTCTCTCCAGTCGGGCATGGCAATCAGCACATACACCTCTCTACCCTCTCTCATTATGTTTGCTTTCAGCCTGGCTATGGCTGCCGATCGGTCCCCAAAGGCTTCATGGAGGAAAGGTTCTGAATCAATATATATTCTGTATATTCTTCTAAGTCCCACTCTAATCCTTATTTCAATGTTATATGAATAGCCCTCAGCACCAGGTATGGGGGGTCTGGCATTAACTCTAGCCCTATACCCCAGCTCTTCAGCAACCAACTTAAAGAAGGCAAGCTCCCAAAGTCCACTTCTCCATAGATGAAAGCCTATGTCCGTCGGCTCAAACTTGTAAAGTAGCTCATATTTACCTTCAAGAGGCTTAAAATTGTTTCCGCAATCCAAGCACTCAATTTCAATTTCTGGATTTCTCTGACGTGCACCGCAACTAAGACACTTGAACACCTCTGCTATAACTATATAATCAACACCTTCCTGTTTAAGCTCAAGGCCACACTTAGGACATATTAACCTTTTGCCTTTAGTGAACTCCTCCTCCTCACCAGTGTAACCACAAACAACGTGTTGTATTAATCTAGTCTTTATAACTAGAGGACTTCCACAGAACCTACAGACAAAATAAGGTCTAAGCCTCGTGGAGCCACATTTAGGACATTTTAACACAGCGCTGGCTGGCTCTCTCTTAACCATGCCTAGGTCTTCAAGCAATGATAGCGCCTTTAGGGCATCCTCAGATTTAACATAACTTCCATTAAGATCATATTCAACAAGTCCGCTAGTTCTATCGATAATGGGGCTTACGGCTTGATTTTTTGATAGGGTCTGAGCACTTAAGCATATATTTTCTATGAGTTCTGGATCCTCAGAGGATTTCGGTAGGAGAACTTCCTTTATCACCTCTTCGACTCTGGACAACATCTCCCTATCTATTTCAAGACTCTCTGCCAAGAGGTAAACCCCTTTTTGATTCGTTCATGAAAGCTTCCCTAGGCTCCACTCTTACATAGAGGTTTATATGAACTATTAATCGTTTATGTTTTCCTGAAATTGTATCTTCATTCAACTCTCTTCATTTGGGAGCAGGAAACAAAGTAATAAGATTTGGTTAGTATTGTGTTTTTATTAGGTGCGAATCTTTGGTAAAGAGGAAAGGTATACCATTAAAGATATGGTTAAGCCAAGAAGATTATCAGTTGGCCAAAGTATTAGCTGAAAAGGAGGGCTTCAACACAGTTTCTGACTTCTTGGCGGAGATAATATCTAGGTCCCTTAGAGAAGCTGGCGTAAGCAATAAGGATCTCGAGGGAGAGTTCAAAAGACTAGAAAGATTGATAACTGATCTGCTTAATCCCTATACGGCTAAGATAGATGAAATCTACAGAAGGTTAGGAGAGATAATAGAAATGATCGAGAGTATGACCCAAATGAAGGTTCAAGTGAGTAAGGAGGAGGAAGAGGCTGTCGTTCAACAGAAACAGAAAAGGGCTGAAAGACCTAGAAGGGCTTCAGCCATAGAGAGGTTAAGATCAGAGGGCGTCGTGTTTCAGGAGGATATGGGATGGCTCAAGGCCCCAGAGAAGTTCTTCCAGAAGCTGGAGAGGGAGGGGGCCGTTGTAATAGATACTAATGGTGAAAAGGTTGCCGTCGATAGAGATCTTTGGAACAGGTTTAGAGAGGTTATAACTCAGGTCATGGTTAAGGATCCCAACGAGGCGGCTAGTCTTATAGCTGCAGCAGTGGGAAGGCCGATCGTTGCCAAGCTCTTTAAGAAGCTTGTTAGCTCTGGCCTAGTATATTATGATGAGGAATATGGCAATTGGAAAATCTCTGAGGCTCTATCTAAAAACGAGTAAGGTGGCTATACCTACTATAATCTGAAATAACAAAATCGTGAAAACCACTTCATACTCTTTGGCGCCTCTACCTTTAATCTTGTTTATTAGCTTTATAGTTACATGTGTTAAACTATAAGATTTGGGATAAGGTGGGTAAAGAAGACCTTTATCGTCTATCTTTGCGAAGTTCTCTTTATAAATTCCATCCTTTAAACCTCTGATAAAGAGGGCAAACTCAATGAAGTACAACAGGAATAGTGTAACTCCAAACTTCTGGAAATCGTCTAGGACAACTAAAGATGCGTAGTAAGCTCCTATTCCATAGGTGAGGGCATTGCCAGGAAACACTCTGGCAGGATATTTATTGTAATAGAGAAACGAAATTAATGAAGCCATCCCTATTACTGAGGAAACTAAAGTAAGTTCGAGGGACTTCTCAAAGGCATAGATAGAGGTAAAGAAAAGGAGAAGAAGGCCCATTCCGGCCTCAAGACCATTAAAGCCCGCGAGCATGTTAAATGCGTTGGCTGCTCCCAGAATTCCTATAGGAACTATTAATAGTGGATAGAACAGACCGAAGTTTACTACTCCTATGAAGGGTAATTCCATCGTAGAAACGCCGGCCTTTATAACCATTAGTGGTAACGCTATTGGAAATAGAAAGACTATTCTGCTCCAAACGGGAAGTCCCTTCTTCCATCCCATGAGATCGTCTATGAAACCTAGAAATCCTGAGAGCAACAAGGTTACAACTAAAGCAAATATATCAGCACTTCTGTAGAACGATTTATTTATATAGACGAAGAGGGCCTCGAACGTTAAGATGCCAAAGGAAATTCCGATGAGGACCCATATCCCTCCAGCCTCAGCCACTTTAGGTCTATTAGGCTTATTCATGTCTTTGCCCACGAGCCCCATATTTGTGGCAGCTCTAATCCAGAACCTTTCGAGGTAAAAGGTTGTGAAGAACGCGACAAGAGACGCTATTAATATTTTAACGTCTAAGTGCACTTCAAATCAACCTCTATTTTCTCTCCTTCCTCCATGATCCTTTCAAGATCCACGATATGTTCCTTAATTACTCTATTATTGATCACCTTGACTCCTTCAAGTTCCAAAAGCTTCTTCTTTATTTTAGGTCCACCAAAAGAATATCCGCCAAGCCTTCCATCTTTATATATTACTCTATGACACGGAATTACAATCGGATTCTCATTCTCTTTAAGAATTCTTGCAACGACTCTAGGACTCTTTCCCACCATCTTTGCCAAGCTAGAGTACGTCGTTACCTTTCCCGGAGGAATCAGCTGGACGAGGATGTAAATAATCTCCTTTAGGACCTCTCTATTGATATTGCTCACCTCCTTAAAGGTAAAGTATTACGAAATATATAATAAGCAGGACTAGGCCGAAGGGAACGCCCAGCTTAGCCCACTCCCTCATAGAGATCTTAAGTCTGCCTGCAGCGACAATGTTAGGTATGTTTCCGGGTATAAGCATTCCGCCTGATATAAGAAGACCCAAGAGGGCGCTTCTTATTTGGGCAACCGTCATTGTAGGACTTATCTCTGCTGCCGTTAAAGTTGCGTTGTCAACTACAGCGCTTATCGTGTTAACCCAGTAGAGTATATGTGCAGGCAGCTTAGTGAAGTACCATATTGTTATTGGGGTCAAGCTTGCGCCTAACAGCTCGAGTGCAGCAACAAATATGTAAACTCTGAAAGTCCTTATTATCACACCTCTAAGGGTCTCTGAGTAGGTAACGTTCTTCATACTGAACTCTGAAAGCTTTTCTTTATGGCCCCTCATCCTATACGCTGTAAACGCGGCTACAGCTATGATCCCCGGGATTATGTAGGCCCCCAATACATCTACTAAATACAGAAATGGTGCATTTAACTTGCTTATAGCAATCGTTGCTAAGGGCTCGCCTACAGGAGTTAAAGCTGCCCCTAAGCCAACTGCGAAGGCTGCATATACAGTAAACTCAAGCTTTCCTCTTCTATCGATCGGCAGAGCATAAACTATTTCGGCAAGTATTACAGCAGTTACTATGACGCTTATGAAGCTCGCTATGAGCCCCAATATGGTGACAAGTATAAATGTGAAGATCGGAAGACCTACCCTTTCGAGTATATGCCCTATTCCCCTATAGATAGGTTTATAGAAGTACAGAAATATCAGGCCAAAGATGAAGACGACCTGGGTTATGCCTATTGGATGACCGTTTATCACAACAGGCGATGTGGCGGCCTTTAAAAATAGTAGCTTAAGGAGGTGGGTATCTTTAAATATGCCAGCTACTACATTGATTAAGACTCCTAGAAGACCCATGCCAAAGAAGAAATACTCCAGGTTCTCCTCTATTAATCTAGAAGCAAATGGCAAAATTAGGACTAAGGCCAATATGGACATTAACGCTATTGATAAATGAATTTGTGGGTGCGGAGGTATTTTGCTAATTATTAGGTCGAAGAGAGCTTCGGCCAAGCCTTCTTCCCTCTCATCCAAAGCAATTCCTCTAATAAAATTTATTCTTAAGCGATAATGGTCCTCCTTACCTCTTGACTTTAGGATAAACACTTTAAATGTCAAATAAGGGAGTTATGGAAGAGGTAGCGGTGATTGCATGAGCAGAGATATATTCGTGTTCAATACGCTCGGAAGGAGAAGGGAGAAGTTTGAGCCCTTTAGCCCTCCAATAGTAAAGATGTATGTATGTGGTCTAACAGTATATGATTATATGCATATAGGGCATGCAAGAACATTTGTCGTATTTGATGCAATAAAGAGGTACCTAAAGCTGAGAGGCTATGATGTCATCTATGTTCAAAACATAACAGATATCGATGATAAGATAATAAATAGGGCTAGGGAGAGAGGAGTAAGCTGGAAAGAGCTTGCTGAGACGTACATAAAGGACTATATGGATAACATAAAGAAGTTGAACATCAACGTTGACTATCATCCTAGGGTTACGGAGCACATAAGTGATATAATAGATTTTATAAAGGTCTTGCTGGAGAAGGGTCACGCTTATGTTGCTAAGAGCGCCAGCGTGTACTTCGATGTGTCGTCTTACAAGTTTTACGGAGAGCTCAGCGGGAGGATTTCTAAAGATCTTTGGAGACAGGAGGAGGAGTTCGTTTATGAGAAGAAGAACCCTTATGACTTTGCTCTCTGGAAGGCTGCAAAGCCTGGAGAGCCTTGGTGGGAGAGCCCTTGGGGTAGGGGAAGGCCTGGATGGCACATAGAATGTAGCGTTATGAGTACGAAGTTCTTAGGACCAAGGATAGATGTTCATGGAGGTGGGCAAGATTTGATATTCCCTCATCATGAAAACGAGAAGGCTCAAAGCGAATGTGCGCTGGGCGTAAGACCTTGGGTAAAATATTGGCTTCATTCAGGCATGCTAACAATTAAAGGAGAGAAGATGAGCAAAAGCTTAGGGAACATAATAAGCCTTAAGGATCTTTTCAAGAAGTGGGATCCTAAGGTAATTAGGCTTTGGCTTCTTAGCTCCCATTACAGAAGCTATTTGGATTTTTCTGAGGAAAGCCTAGAGAGCAGTAAAATACTTTTAGATAGAATCTTAAGGGCTTCTCAGCTTTTATCAAAAATGGTCAAGGAATTGGGCCCAGCCTACAAGGTAAACAGTAATGAGGTGTCTATAATCAGAGGCATTGAGAGGACCCTCCTAGAGTTTCATGACGCCTTAAGTGATGATTTTAACTTTGCCAAGGCCCAGAGTTCTCTGAACAAACTGCTAAACATCATTTTTTCCAAGGTTTCTCAAGTGAATAACTCAGCAGTTGCCATTGTTGCATTCAAAGCTCTCAAAGATATGAATGAGGTATTTGGGGTTGCAGACGAGTTTCTGGCCCAAGTCCCGCTTGAACAAGGTATACCTGTAGATTCATTAATTGATCTGATAGTTGAGATAAGAGCAGAGCTGAGAAGGAGAAAGCTTTATGACCTAAGCGATAAGATAAGGGAGAGGCTCTCCCTTCTAGGAATACAGCTGATGGATAAAGGTGAGAAAACTGAGTGGTTTATCAAGAAGGTCAAATACTAGCAAAGGTTTTATAGAATCAAAAGCAACAAATAGGCTGTAACCTTAGTGTTTAACTTAGAGGTGAATTAGGATGCCCAAGCATAAGAAAGGTGGAACTAAGGAGAAGAGTAAGGAGTTTCCTTTGCCTAACGAGGATGAAGGTACTATACTTTGCGTCGTTCAGCAGAACTTAGGCGGAGGCTTTTTGCAGGTCCTATGTACAGATGAGCAGATATACAAGGCCTGGATACCAGGAAAGATGAGAAGAAGGGTTTGGATGAGAGAGGGAGACGTGATCCTCTTCCTCCCTTGGGGAACGAGGGACATGAAGGGAGAAGTCGTCTATAGATATTCTAGGGACCAAGTTAAGAAGCTTATAGAAATGGGTCTGTTGCCTGAGGAGATGCTAGAGGAGGTCTTAGAATGAGATGGAGAAGTAGGTGGCTGAAAAGAGAAAGAGAAGAATTACTTGATAGGAGAAAGGATAGAGATCTCATAAAGACCGTAGAGGAGGTCTTTGATTCGATAACGCTTGGCCATCTTTACAGGTTGGAAGCTAAGGGCATTATCTGGGAGATAAAGGGGGTTGTCAGTTCAGGTAAGGAAGCTAGGGTCTACTGGGCAAAATCAAAAAACGGTGAAGATCTGGCCGTTAAAATATACCTATCTTTCACTGCAGAGTTTAGAAAGAGTATAAAGAAGTATATAGAAGGAGATCCAAGATTTGAAAAAGTTCCAAAAAATGATTTTCGAAAGCTTATCTATGAGTGGACCCGGAAGGAGTTTAGAAATCTTAAGAGGCTAAAAGAGGTAGGCGTGAGGGTGCCCAAGCCAATAGCTTTTCAAGGCAATATTTTAGTTATGGAGTTTCTTGGAGAGAATGGATATAGAGCACCTCTCCTTGTTGAAGTGGTTGACGATCTCTCCGATGATGAACTTTTTAAAATATGGGAGGATGTGCGTGAGCAGGTATCGAAAATAGTGTGCGAGGCCGGGCTAGTTCATGCAGATCTAAGTGAATATAATATAATGGTTTGGAAGGAGAAACCTTGGATAATTGATGTTGCCCAAGCAGTTCACTTAGAACACCCACTTTCTGTAGAGTTCTTGGAGAGGGATCTCAGAAATCTAAAGTATTTTTTTGGTGAAAGGCTCGAAATAGAGGATGAGATAGAGAAACTCAGAGGTGATCTCTTGAAATGCCTCAGGAAGGAAGCGCACAGCCAGTAAGGCCTAGGATGTACGTTAAAGTACCACCAGATAGATTAGGTGTTGTTATAGGAACTAAAGGCGAAGTCAAGAAAGAACTTATGGAGAGAACGGGAACTATCATAAATGTTGATACAGAAAATGGTGTTGTAATTGTAGAGGGTGAGTCTTCAAGGACAAGTCCCATAAACGTTATGAAGGCAGCTGAGGTCGTTAAAGCTATTGCCTATGGTTTCCCTCCGGAGAAGGCCTTTAAGCTGTTAGATGAAGATAAAGTTTTGGTAATTGTAGACCTCAAAAATATTGTAGGTGATAGTCCAAACCATCTGACAAGGATTAAAGGTAGAATAATAGGTGAGGGCGGTAGGGCGAGAAGAACTATAGAGGAGATGACGGGGACTGATATTGTCGTCGGAGATACCTATGTTGCAATTATAGGAGATTACGAGAGGGCTATGGTTGCTAAGGAGGCTGTAGAGATGCTTGCTGAGGGTAGAATGCACAGCACTGTTTACAGAAGAATAGATCAGCTCATGAGAGAAATTAAGAGAAGAGAAAGGTTGAGATTGTGGGAAGATAAGGGCCAGTTTTAACTTGGAACCTTCAGGTTGAAGAAGGTTATTCCTCAAGTGTGTAATAAAGCCTTTTCCTTCTTCTTCCCTTGCTTTCGATTTTAAGTATCTTAATTCTTCCTATTTCACATGTATTCTTGACGTGGGGGGCTCCATCGAGTTGTATGTCAATTCCAGGGATCTCAACAACTCTAACAACCTCAACGTTTGGAGGGGCTCTTTCGGCCAGCTTAACTATTCCAGGTATCTTAAGCGCCTCCTCTCTTGAGAGCCAATAAACTTTAACTTCAATACATTTCAAAGCTATGGAGTTGGCCTCCTCAACAGCCTCCTCTAAAGCCCTTTTCCAATCCTCAACGTTACTGAGGTCGAAATCATCTCTAGCCATCTCAGGGGTTATGTGTCCTCCCGTGACCTTAGCGTTGTACTTCTTATAAAGGAGTGCTGTAATTATATGGCTTGCTGTATGCAACTTCATCATTCTATATCTTCTCTCCCAATCAATAATACCTTTAACTTTCATATCTGTCTTTAATGCAGAAGCATTATCGACTCTATGTGCAACTTCATCGTTTTCGATAAAAGTATCAATGACTCTCACCTTAATATTAGTCGATGGAATTAAGAGAAAGCCTGTGTCAGCATCAAGACCTCCAGAAGGTCTTGGATGAAATGCCGTCTGATCTAGGAAAACTTTATCATTTTCTATCTTTTTGATCGTAGCTTCAAATTCCTTCAAGTAGCTATCATATTGAAAAAGAAGTTTTGTCAAACTGTACCACCTCTCTTTATAAAAATTGAAAAATAATAAAAATAAAAAACTATTCTTCTAGAGACCTGTCAGCAAATCCTAGTACAACCCTCTTCGGCAGCAAAGCAGACACTATATAGTCAAAGGCTGCCTGGGGGTCGCTCTCATGACCGCACGTATAAACATCTACCGTAGCGAAGTTGTATTCTGGCCATGTGTGAATAGCTATATGACTTTCAAGAACTATAGCTACAAGACTAACGCCTTCACCTATTTTCCACGATTTAATGTCTAGCAATGTCATCTTACCGATCTTTGCAGCGTTCATAGCGACTTTCTCTAGCATTTCAGGATCTCTTAAGAGCTCTTTGTTACGGCATTCGTAGAGATTGCCATAGACGTGTTTACCATAAAC
>JALWOJ010000201.1 GCA_026995555.1 Acidilobaceae archaeon
TTGTAGAGGGAAGAAGCGATGGAATAGGTATCTCGGGGGCGAAAATGCATGTCAGTGGTGCCGCTCTTGCCGATGAAATTCTCGTTGTCCCCACAAGATCTCTTAAAGATGATGAGAAGGAGTTTGCCGTCGCCGCTGCCGTTAAACCAAACTTTAAGGGAGTTTACTTTATCTCAGGCTGGAACTCCTATGACTCCTTAAGGAAGGTATCCAAAGATCTGGAAATTGATATAGACTATCCCACACCCTATGGCCACAGAAACACATTCATGATAATATTTGACAACGTCTTTATTCCAAAGGACAGGATCTTCTTATTGGGGGAAGTCAAGTATGTAGGGAAGCTCGTCGAATATTTTGTTGCCCATCATAGAGCAGCTGGTGCAGGATGTAAGGCAGCCTTTGCGGATGTCATCCTTGGAGCCTCAGCGCTTGCTGCCGAGGTTAATGGTGTCCTAAATGCGAGATACATTCAGGACAGACTTCTTGATATAAAGAGACATGGCGAGGCAGCTTACGCATCTGGCATTGCAGCCATGGCGTTAGGATGGAGACATCCAAGTGGTGCATATATGCCAAATTATAAGCTCGCAAACATAGCCAAGCTTGAGGCAATAGCTCATCTCAAAGAGGCCATAGTTACGGCCTCAGAGGTAGGAGGAGGTATAGTCGTTAACGCACCCTCAGCTGCTGACCTCAAAGGTCCTCTTGGGAAGAAGGTCTCTTTGGCAATAAAGGCCAATGAAAAGTATACTCCTGAAGAAAGGCTCAAAGTCATGAGACTTTTGTCCCTCTGGACCGCTGGTCCTCACCTCGTAGGATTAGTCCAAGGAGGAGGACCTCCAGCCACACAACTTCTAGCCCTGAGAAGAGTACTTAATGAGGAACTTCCAAATATAGTAGAAAATGTCAAAGAGCTTATTAACATGAAAAAGGAATGAAATGTCTTCATGAACACATCTTTTTATCCTTAACCTTTATTTATTCCTAAAGAATCTTCTAAGCCTGAGAGGAGGTGAGTGAAATGGCAGAACCTTACCAAGCTAATGCGGTTCTTGTAGGTAAGAAACCTACAATGAATTACGTTTTAGCGGCTATAAGGCTCTTCACCGAAGGGGCTTCTGAGGTTATACTTAAGGCTAGAGGAAATAACATAAGCAAAGCTGTTGATGTTGCAGAAAGGATAAGAAGGGTGTTCCTAAAGGATGTTGTAGTGAAGGATGTAAAGATAGATAGTGAGGAGATCTCCGATGAAGGTGGAAGAACGAGAAGGGTGCCAATAATAGAGATAAGGCTAGCTAGAGGGCCTAAAGATAATGAAGGGGCATCCTAAGTTCTATTACTCTTCTTCATCCTTATGAGCTCGGCGAGAATAGGTATTTCCTTTATCTTGTTCGGAGGAAGCATTTCCATAAGAAGCCCCTCGGGTCTCGGCCCTCTGTTCTTAACCCTTATAACATCACTTGGTGTAACTATTACGTCAACAGGGACATCGTAGGGATCCTGAGGCAGCCTAAAGTTTAAAATTTGAATGTCGTGGACCGTAGTGACTATGGGAACCTCCTTTTCAATTAGTCCTAGCTCCTTGAGTATAGCGTACTCAAGCTCTCCATAACCTTCCCCCTTTCCGAGCCTATTACCATTTAAATTGACGGCGACGCTCCCTTCAACTATTAGGTCTATTTTCTTCACTAAACTTTTAAGCTGGTTCAGACTTGAAAGTATAACTCCCCATTTAAATGCACCTCTGATAGTAATCGCTTCCTTGAAAAACCTTTCTGGAATTCTCTTAGGGTCAAGAAGAATGAAACCCTTCCTTATCCTGGGCGTAGGCATTATCAGAACCTTTCCATGCTCGAGGGCTCCCAGCCTTACGTACTTCTGTGGAGAGTCGGGATTGACCTTAACCACCTCGGCCTTCTTCCACTCTGCAAGAGAAAACAGGTTTCTAGCGGCCTTTTCAGCACCAACAAAGTTAGGTATCCTACCGTGAGGAGGTAAGGGGAACCTCGCAATCCCTTTTCTGACCATCAAATCCCATATCATTTTCCTGATCTCTTCCTTGCTGAGCTCCTTCAAAGCTCAAATCCTCTTAGCCTTTCTCAAAGCCTCCCTCATACCCTCTAAGTCGCCTGGAACTGAAATAAGGACTGAGTCTACAAGAGAGCCATATTTTTCTAACACCTCCTCGAGGGTAGAAATTTTAAATCTTGGTGCGTTTGGAAGGCTGTTTGATAAAAGTTCATGATTTTTGGACGTTTCAACCAAAATGTACGGTATGAGTCTGGAACCCAACCTTTCGGCCTCGCTGATGTATGGTATCAGATCCTCAGGCCCTCTAGAATTAAGGACCAAATAGAAGTCTGCTCCCGACCTTAGCCTCCTCATGATCTCCTTTGGATCCTTTCTAACACTAAGAAGGAGACCCACCTCCGCCTTGGGATTTTCCTCCCTAAGGTCTTTAATTACCTCCTCGGGGCTCCTCGAGTTGCATCTTTCCGTCTCTACAGGGTCTCCTCTAAGCAAAACGACTCTCCTTATACCCCCTATTCTCGTTGCCCCAAGTATATTTCTTAGACCTATTCTGTTATGATCTTGAACTCTGACATGAGCTATCGCTGGAATGCCAAAGTCCTTCTGAACAACTATAGAGACTGCTAGGCTTAAGGCTCTAGATTTTCCTAGAGGAGCTTCTGGAACATCAACCCAATTCGCGAGGCCTTTGACCACGTTAATGAACTTGATCAACTTTTCATAAGCCCTCGTTGGCTCTATCTCCGCAATGACCTCCATTCTCCCACCTTCTGGACCCCTTAAAACGTTACTTCTACCTTCTTTCTCAGAAATGAGTATAAAAGAAAAACTTTAACAAAGCTTAGATCTGTATCTTTCTTGCCCTTCTTCTAGCTATGATCCCGCCTAAAATGCCTCCAGCCGCTCCACAACCTACATTACATATCGAGGAGATTAATGCCAAAAGACCTCCAGTAAAACCTCCCATTAATGCACCTAGAAAACCAAATGTTAAGCTCCATAATATCAGAAAAGCCAC
>JALWOJ010000202.1 GCA_026995555.1 Acidilobaceae archaeon
TTCCTAGACAGAATTAAAAAGTTCAATGATAAAATAAACGCATTTATTACAGTTAATGAAAAAGTTGTTGATGAAGCTAAAAGAGCTAGGGGTAAAAAACCTCTCCATGGAATACCTATAGCCGTTAAGGATAACATAGAAACCAAGGGTATTAGGACCACCTACGGATCAAAACTTTTTGAGAACAACGTTCCTCAGGAGGATGCCATTGTTGTTGAAAGAATAAAGAATGCCGGAGGGGTTATTCTTGGGAAGACCAATCTTCCCGAGCTTGCGCTAATGCCCTTTACGGATAACCTTCTCGTAGGACCTACTAGGAATCCCTGGGATCCTGATAGAACTGTAGGAGGTAGTAGTGGAGGAAGCGCCGCAGCTGTAGCAGCTGGCTTAGCTCCTGCTGCGTTAGGAAACGATGGAGGAGGTTCAATAAGAATTCCTGCTGCTTTTTGTGGAGTTTATGGTTTTAAGCCAAGTTATGGAAGGATACCTCTTTATCCTAAGACTATAAAAGCTTTCCTAGGCCTTCATACCGAAGGTTTTCTAACAAGAAGTGTCAGAGATGCCGCAATATTGATGGATATAGCCTCGGGTCCTGATATAAGAGATCCTGAAAGTATTCCTAGAGAAGTTAATAGTTTTGAAAAATTATTGGATGAGAACATAGAAGGTGTTAGGATAGCATTTAGTTTAGATCTAGGTCATGCGGTCGTTGACGATGAAGTAGAGAGGGTTGTAAGAGAAGCTTTAAGAGCATTTGAGAAAGCTGGTGCAGTTGTTGAGGAAGTAAAGGTTAACATACCAGATGCTGGAGAGGCTCTCGTTGCTAAGGTTGCAAGCGAAGTTCTAGCCTTTATTGGTGACAGGATAGAGGAGTGGAAAAAGGTTGTTTATCCACTCTATCTGGCTATTCTCGAACAGGCAAAGGAAGTGAAGGGCTATGAGTATGCTAAGGCGGAAATGCTTAGAGATTTAATATGGACTTCCCTTAGAGATGTCTTTAAGAAATATAACTTTTTGGTCACCCCGACAACAGCTGTTCCTCCGTTCAAAATAGATGAGATACCGGGACCTACAAGGATAAAGGGAAAAGAGGTCCCCCTAATAGTTGGGTGGATGCCATTTACCTTCCCGTTTAACTTTACTAGGCAACCAGCTGCAAGCGTTCCGGCGGGTTTCACCTCGAAGGGCCTCCCAGTAGGTTTACAGATCGTCGGAAAACCATTGGATGACCTAGGAGTTCTTAAGGTCTCTGCGGCATATGAAAAAGTAAGACCTTGGAAAGACTGGAGACCTAAGGCTCTGGGATGATGTTTTGGCTGGGATTGCTGAGGGGTGAAGAGCAGCGCTGAGCGCTGACCCATCCTCTTGATGGTGGTTAGGTTGAGCAAAGCTAAAGGAGTTGCAGTAGGGGTTCTTGTAGTAGTTGTAGTGATCATATTTGTGGCTTTTCCTATATATGTTGCACATGCTGGAACACATCCTAAAAGATGTGTGGAGAAGGAGAACCCTTCCAGCTATGGTCTCAGCTACACGAACTTCACCGTAACAACAGCTGATGGCGTAAAGCTTAAGGGGTGGATAATAAAACCTTTAGGTAAGCAAAGGAATTACGTTGTTATAATAATGCATGGCTATACAAGCTGCAGAGCTAACCCAAGGATACTGAAGCTTTCATATTACCTAGCTAAGGATGGTTATTGGATCGTCCTTTTCGATTTCAGGGCTCATGGGGTTAGTGGAGGTTCCATGACCACTATAGGACCTCTTGAGGAGAAGTATGACGCCTCAGCGATCTTAAACTTTGTATCAAAGAAGTTTCCAGGATATAAGATAGGCCTTATAGGTTATAGTATGGGGGCAGCAGTAGCGTTTGTGCTTGGAGCTAAAGACCCAAGAGTCAATGCGATAGTTGCTGACAGCCCCTATCCTATACTCAAGGTAGTGGTTCCTAGATGGCTTAAAGCAGAAAATGGGATACCAGAATGGTATTCGTATCTCATAGTGTTCTGGGGGAAGATCCTTTATCCCAAGATGAACCTGAGCTTTGGACCCATGAGCGTAAAAATTGTTAACAAACCTTTGCTGGTTATAGTGGGAACTAAAGATCCGTTGGTCACTGTTAGCGAGGCCATGAACATGGCAAAAAAGAGCCCATGCGGAAGGCTAGTGGTAGCTAAGGGTGCTGGGCACGTAAGATCTTATCAGGTTCTAGGCTGGATCAAATACGTGGATTACATTGAGAGTACGCTAAACTCTTCATGCAAAGCTCCATCTTAATTTAAATAAGAGCTTAGCAAGATGAGTCGAGGTGACAAGTAGAAAGTTGTTTAATATGGAAAGCCTTGTGGGACTGTCAGGCATGTTTTTTGTCTTCCTCTCTTTTATTATTAAAAAGTGGATCTGGTTATATACTTTCAACCTTACGGGTACATCCCTTTTAGCTCTTTATGCTTACTTAAAGCATGATCTGATTTTCCTTATTGTGGAAGCAGGTTTAGTATTTTTTCTTTCTTATAGATTGGTGAATGAAATTAAGGAGAAGAAATTAGATAAAAGAAACTAAGTAAACTTTAATTACTCTTTCAAAATAATATATGAGATTGCATAACATATCGACAAAAGTAAATAGAGTACGTAGAGGAGTGTGGCCAAAGAGCATGTCAGAGGAAAGGCTAAAACATCTCAGAGAAAGAGTTCTCTATGAAAGGAGGCTAGTAAGACTAATAATGGGTTTAGCTACACCTCTAGTCCTCTCAACAGCGATAAGTGCTGTATACGAGGTTGTGGATACCTTTTGGCTTTCGAGATTGGGTCCTGCCGCTCTTAGCACACCTACAGTTTCTTGGCCCTATCGAGGAGTTCTTATGAGCTTGGTGTTCGGAATAACGGCAAGTGCTTCAAGTTTAGTAGGACAATATATAGGAGCAAAAAACTTTAGAATGGCTGCTAGATCTGTTGGAACCGTTTTAGGAATACTTTTCCTTATACTAGTTCCTGGAAGTACTCTTTTCATATCTTTTGAAAGGTATTATAT
>JALWOJ010000203.1 GCA_026995555.1 Acidilobaceae archaeon
CTCTTAGAAATCTTATCCATTGTTGTACCTGTTCTTTTGTGAAGGCTATAATAAGGGTCGGAACGGAGAGCTCGGCTAAGGCTGCGACCGCTATGACAGTCTTTCCGGCACCTGTCGGAAGGGCTATTACCCCCCTATATCCAGAGTTTTTCCAGGAGTTGAGGGCTTCCAATTGATAGTCCCTTAGCTCCCCCCTGAAGTTAATTTTTCTTGGAAGCTTTAGGTTCAAAAGCCCTATTTCGTCCTCTATCGTTAATCTCTTCTCCCTTAGAAACCTAACTATCTCAAAATATTTATGAGGAGGAACTCTAAAGGCTTTTCTTTCTCTATCGTAAAATGGAATATAACCCATCTCTTCAAAAAAGGTCTTGAGGTAAGTTTTACTAGAAACGTATACATTACCTTCTTCGAGCCAAATTCTAACCTTTTTCTCCTCCTCTATTTCATCCTTAATGCTTTCTAAAACCTCTTCACTAATGTTATCTCCCAAATCCTTTAGAATGACGTAAATATCTTCAAGGCTATAACCTCTTTCCTTCGCTCTAATCGGGTCTATCTCAAAAATAGAATAGCCTCCTTCTCTACCCAAATATCTAGAAAATTCCATAAGTTTTTCGAACTCCTCTCTCTCCAGCCACCCTTTTACTCGAAATCTTATTCTTCTGATGGCCAAATCTCTGGTACCTCTTCAATGTCAACTATCCTATATGCTATTGGTTTGACCTCCTTCAAGCCCAACTTTTCAAGTGTCCGTAATACCCTATAAGGGGGATTAGCTGGTACTCTTACCTCCGCACATCTAGACTCTATATCACCGTCGGAGCTCTCAGGCTCAGCAATTAATTTAAGGACGTCGCTCTGTCTGTCATGGCAACCTCTCACCCTAAGGCCTAAAACCTTAAAGCAGTCCATATCAATAAAGGCTAAAAGAGTTACAACTAACTTCTCGTCCTTATAAATTAGAAACTCAACATAGTTGTGTTCAGTTTTCATTAGTCTTTCATGTAACTCTCTAAGTAAAATGACGTCATGAGGAAATAGTCTTTCTATGCAGGGCTCGGCTCCAGGCGTGGGTTCCATTACATCTCACCTTCAACTCTTAAAACCTACATCATCGCCGAGCCCGTAGATTAAAGTTACTTCAGTTGAGGTTTTCTCTCTAACTTTTTGCCTGCGACTCAAGAATCTTTAAGAACTTGTCTGTTATCTCGTTGAGTATCTTTGCTGTCTTTGAATCACCATATTTAAGGAAGAAGACCTCTCCTCTATCGTTAGCCTCCCTTATTCTAGGATCTATAGGAACCTCTCCTAGATAAGGAATTCCGAACTCCTCCGCAATTTCTTTAGCAGCCCCCTTTCCAAATATGTAATGTTTTGATCCGTCTGGACACTCAAAGTACGTCATATTTTCTATTATGCCCAAAAGGGGCACGTTTAACTTCTTTGCAAAGGCTGCAGCCTTTTTCACAACAACCTTTGAGACCTCGCTAGGTATGGTTACTAGCAGGAAGCCCGTCAGCTTTGGTATTAACTGAGCTATGGTTAGCTGTTCATCTCCGGGACCTGGAGGAAGGTCTATTAGAAGGAACTCGGTGTCGCCCCAGTCGGTGAACGCTAAAAGCTCTCTTATAGCGCTCGTCTTCAAGGGACCCCTCCATATTAATGGGGTCTCATCCGAAGGCAACATGAGTCCAACGCTGACAACCTTAATACCCAAAGGTCCTTCAGCAGGTATTATAGAACCGTCTGGTTTTGCCAAAAGACCCATACCAGTTGGGAGGCCCATCATCTTTGGTATACTAGGCCCGTGAAAGTCAGAATCTAGAACAGCAACTTTTTTGCCTCTAAGCGCTAAAGCCATAGCTAAGGTTGCCGTTACAAAACTTTTACCAACACCCCCTTTACTGCTCAAAACCCCTATTTTGTACTTTATCTTGCTCATCTTTTGTACAACAATCTTTTGTTGTTCCTGTATTATCTTCATTCTTTGGGCTGTCTCCTTATAGCTTGGAAGTGTGGAACTCTTAGCTCCCTCCTTGTTCTGAGAAGACAAATCTAACACCCCGAAGTTAAGAGGTAAAAGGAGCATTTATAGGGATAACTTATGTATGTAATCATATATCGGGCTGGAATGAGGAGTTTGCCGAGTCCTGAGGAGCTCGTGTGTGAAGAAGGGGACCACCGAGGGGCCGACCAGTCCTATAGATACTAACGTAGATCTCATCCAAGGGTGTTCTCTTTCTGATTAGAAGAATTTCTTTAAACCCAAACCTTTTCGTAATCTGCGATATCTCTCTGAGCCCGCTAACGCTGGAGTATGATAGCACTACAAGACCTCCACTTTTTAGTATTAACCTTGACCGTAGGGCAACTTCTCTAATGACTTCTAGTCCTCCTCCGCCACACCACCCAAGGTCCAGTTCATCTGAAGGATCTAAGGGCAAATAGGGGGGATTTGAAACCACTAAGTTCACCTTTTTGTTTAAAAAATAAAGGTCTTCGGGGTTATTAACAAACATAATTTTGTTTTCTACTTCATTTAAAGCAGAGTTTATGTGAGCCGTTCTGATGGCTTTAGGATTTATATCGTAGCATATTACCTTTTCAACGTTAAAACTCTTAGCTACATATATAGCTAAGACACCAGTTCCGCAGCCAAAATCAAGCACGATTCCATGAGGTTTGATAATGTCTAAAGCACTAATGATTAAAGAAGTTGAGACTGTGAATACAGGATTAAAAAGTCCACAAGGAACTAATAATTTTAAATCCTTAAGTCTATACTCCCAAGTTATTTTACATAGAGTTTTATGTGATATTCTTAAAAGTTCCCTTATGATTATGCTAGCTACCTTCCTTCTCATTTCTTCTTAACCACTTATCGAGGCCTACAGGCCTCGTCTCTCTCTTCCTCGAGATTTCACCCTTTCTAGCTAGGGACAAATTAAATCTTGGTCTAGGTTCCCATTTAGCATTGAGA
>JALWOJ010000204.1 GCA_026995555.1 Acidilobaceae archaeon
AGTAGGGCTCATCACCGTAGCCAAAGGTTGCATAGGTGTCCCTTTCCTTCTTTGATATTGGTGTTCCTGTAAAGGCAAAAAATGCGGACTTTTTAAGAATTGTGTGCATTGTAGAGGCCAACTCACCATATTGAGTTCTATGGCCCTCATCAATGAAAGCTATAACATCTCTGCGGTTCATTATTGTCTTTCTCCTTTTGCTCATCTTTTCAAGGGCTTCCTTAACTTCTCTCAGCTCTTCTTCTCTGAACTTATGGATGAGCGTTATGAAAATGCCCCTCTTTCCATCTGAGTGCATCAGAATCTCCTTGAGGCCTTTTATAGACTCTATAACCTCAAAGCTAAGCCCGATGGCTTTAAGCTCTCCAGCAAGCTGTTCCTCAAGCTCTCGCCTGTCAACAATGAAGAAAATCGTGGGGTTCCCTAAAAGGCGCTTACTCTTATAAGCTGAGAAGATCATGGTTAAGGTTTTTCCGCTTCCCTGCCAGTGCCATATCAGTCCTTTATTCCTTTCAATCTCTCCTTTTGCATAGCCTACAGCCCTCCTAACAATCTTGCTAACCGCCCGGTACTGCATATATCTCGGGAGAACTTTTGTAAAAACTCCCTGATTCTCGCGGTAAAAGATGAAGTATCTCAAAATGTCGAGGAGGGTTGAAGGGGTTAAAAACACGGCAATGTTGTCGAGATCATCAAAGCTTTCTCCTTTCCACTCATAGACCGGCACATCTTTGAGCCATGGGACAATGGGGAAGTAAACCGCCTTATCACCAATCCCAACACCAAACTGCACGTACTTGAAGAGCTCGGGCATCTCTTTTTCATAACCCTTAATCTGCCTGTAAGCTTCTTTCCAGCTTTTCTTTAGCCGCTTGCACTCGATTATCACGAGGGGGATACCATTGATGTAGAGAACGATGTCAGGGATTTTTGTTTTAAATGGGTATCCGACCTGGTTCGCAGCCAAAAACTCGTTGTTATTGATGTTTCCGTAATCTATTAGCTGGACGGTTTTTATGGTGTTGTCCTCTTTGTCCTTTAGGGGGACTCCTTCTTTTATGTAGTGGAGCATTTTTCTTGATCCTTCGACTCCTGAAGGAGTGATTTTTAGGATATTAATAATCTCATTGGCCTCATCTTCGCTGATGCTGTTTATCCTCATCAGAGCACGCTTTAATCGAGAAGTTAGGAGTGGTTCTTTTTCGTTTTCAAGGACTTCAATTCCTTGTTTGTAGTGCCAGCCCTTGGTGATAAGCCTTTCTATTGCAGGTTTCTCACATTGCTCCCACTCAGCCATGGTTCACACCAAAAGGAGTTATAACGGTGAGTCAATAACTTCAAGAAAATCAACTTTCTTAAAGTCCTCATCAAAAGTGGCTATTTTCTGAATTCCGTAATATTTGCAAGTGGCCACTATTATCGCATCGTTGGTTAAAAGAGCATATTTCTCCCCAATTTCTGCAGATAACTTTAGTATCTCCCAGCTGACTTCAGCCATCCTTAAAAGTTCATCCTTCATCAGCCGTTCAATTGATTCCCTAACCTTCCCATAAACCCAAGCATATCTATCCAAATGCTTTTTGAGATCATAAACACCCTTTAATCCATCTCGAAGGGCTAAGGTGAACATAACTTTATAAGCCGTTTCAGAGAAAACGACCGGATTTATAACTAAGGTAAAGCCCCTTTCAATCAACGACTTTACTAATGCCTTTGCCTTCTCGTCACCGAGGTTCAATCCTACCAGAACAGAAGAATCTACAAAGACCTCAGAGGGATTCATAGTAAGCCTCCTTGAGCTTCTTGTAGTCTATGCCCTCAACTTTCTCGATAACCATGGAATCCAAGATTTTTTCGAGCTCCTCCTCATCGATTATCTTGATGATGATCTTTGAGTGCTCTTTAAGCTTTAGCTTTTTCAGAGGCTTTAACACTCCATCCTCATAAATCGCCTCAATAATCTGCATAACTCCCACCATAAGGAATTCTATCGTTGGAGGATTTAAGGTTTTGGTGTTAGTTGTGTGGTGGTTGTTTCCAAGTTAGTGAGCCAACAAAGAGTAAGGATAACGGAGAAATGTTAAAGGAATAACAGAACGCAGTTCAGCAGAATAGTTCTTATATCATCAAATAAGGGGATTGTGTGCCAGCTCTAACTTGTTATGACGGTATTATCAGGAATCTTTCCATAAACTGTGATTTCCAAATCTCTAATAAGATTTCTAAGTTCCCTCATATATCCTTCATATTGAACAATCTCGTTGAATAGAGAAGGATCGACTGACCTTATTGCCCTCATTAGATGTTCATACGGCTGAGAAAGAGCTAGGAAATCATTTAGAGTTAATTTAGGGTTTCCATTAATCTCTAACTTGAGATCCCTGTCTAACTCTATCAACCTGTTGACAATTTTATCCGGATATCCAACTGTCTCAAATAGATAAGCGAGCTTAATTCTACCAACGTCTAATGTTTGTTTTAAAATGGTTTCAATCTTAGGAGTAAAAATAAGTTTAATGTCCTCAGAGCTACTTTCAGGAAGATACTCAAGTAGAATCTCAATGGATGTTTGATAAGGGAATAAAACCAAGATAGCGGGACTTATAGGGGGGTTAAACTTGCTATACCATTCACTAAATTTCTGCTTATCTTCCTCTGAGAGGTTAGGAGTATCTTGTATTTTCTCGTAGAGATCTCCAACATAATTCCTATATCCAGCTATAATAGCATCTCCAAGGTGAGGGGCATGTTTTGATGGTATAACAAGAAATATAGAAAAACCCTGGCTAATTTTTATAGGGATAACATTGTCCACTTCTTGCCATGCTACCACTTCATTTAACATGAAATATCTAAACAGGGTTGAGAAGCTAGGTATTCTTCTGTATTCGTTGGGTTCTTTTCCTTCAAGAACGTTACTAATGCGATATTTCAATCGATCATCAAGAGCTTCTCCTCGTTCTAACATAATA
>JALWOJ010000205.1 GCA_026995555.1 Acidilobaceae archaeon
CTCAAAGCCTTTGGGAGTGATCCGGTAGGTTCTTTCGATCGAATCAAATATTAGCAGACCATGTTTAACTAGGTTATTAATAATGGCTCTGGCCCTGTCTAAAGGTAAGTTTGCACTCTGAGCTATGTGCGAAATTTTAATTTTTCCTTTGGAAACGTTCAACAATATGTCATAAATTATATCATGCCTACATCTATACTTCACGTCCTGCACCGATATCACAAATTGTGAGATTTTGTTATAAGGGCTTTTCGAAAAATCTAACGCGGTGAAGATTTTTGAGTGAGCTAAGGGTAGGCGGTTCTGTCAACCTAAAGGGGCACATTAACTTCCAAAACATGGATATAGGAGGTACGCTCAAGGTTGAAGGGGATCTTGAGGTTAGTGAATCGATCAGAGTAAGTGGTTCAACAAAGATCTCTAACAAATTGAAGGCTAAAAGAGCAGAGTTCAACGGATCTTTAGAGGTTGAAGGGGATCTTGAGGTTAATGAGCTGACAATAAGAGGTAGCGGAAAGATCGCTAATGGTCTTGTTGAAGAACTTGACGTTGAGGGAAGTCTTAAAGCTAACACAGTCAGAACTAAGGAGGCCAAAATAAGTGGTGAGTTCAAGGGAACTCTTATAGGAGGAAGCGTTGAAGTTGACAAGAAATCCAAGGTAAAGGGGAGAATCGTTGCAAAAAAGTTGATAGTAAGGAGGGAGTCCAAGATCGATGAGGCTTTTGTTGAGGAAGCGTATATTGAAAGGGGTGCTGAGATCAGCAGACTTTCCTGCATTAGATGTACAATAGGAAGGGGCGCTTGGATAGGAACCCTTTACTATGCGGAGGAATATAGGGATGAGGGTGCTGAAATAGACTACATGGAAAAGGTTGACGAAATACCTGAACTTAACGAAAATAATATTATTTAAATGCGTAAAAACAAAAATTAATATATATTGCTGTTAATAAAAAGCTAAAGGAATCAAAAATCTGTCGGCAACCACTATCGATTCAAAAAGTTTTGCCTTTCATTAGGGTTCAGCATTACGATGTATAGAGAATATGTGGTGAACTTCGTTGGAAAAAATTTGGAAGATGCTTAGCGAGAGTTACAACGTGGTCCACGGATTTCTTAGATATAAGGAGTTAGTCTTCTGGACAATAATTTTTCCTCTGATACTCTATGTCATATTTGTGGCTCTCTTTGGTACATCAAGGATCGTGAGTCCGACCTTGGGTGTATATAATGCAGATCCCCTCAAAGGCAGTGGGACGTTTGGGCTAAGGCTTGTTAAGACCTTAAAAGGTTCTGGGTTATTCAGGCTTAAGTTTTATTCCAGTTACACCTCCCTCCTGATTGCAGTAAAGACTGGGAAAGTTTCTTTAGGTATAGCTATAGGAAGCAACTTCACGGAGTCCTTGAAATCAGGAAGGGCAGCTAAGGTAATTGTTCTTGAGAGCTCTGACTCCCTCTGGGGACCTTATGCAAGGTTCCTTCTTTTCGGACTTTTAAACATGTTTGAGAACTCCCTAAGGATCAACATAGCTAATAACATTCCAAGCTCCTGTAGCTCCTCGTTCCAGCTCATACTAAATCCTTTGAACATAACCACGAAAAGTTTCACCCCTCCTCTCCTAGCGACCTCTGGAGGTATGAGGGCATACCAAGCCATAAACATGATAGGGCTTGAGGCTCTATTCATAGGTCTCTATTCTGGAGCGCTTTCAATCAATGAAAGGAAGAGAAGTGGAACCTTAAAGATAATTCTCTCGTCACCAATGAACGGCTGGGAGCTTCTTCTAGCTGATACCTTAGGGGCCCTCACATTAACTTTCTTCTCGGCCTCAGCCGTCTTGATAGCTAGTTTGGCCCTGGGAGCAAGGTATGAGATAAGCATTTGGAGGGCGCTTTCATTCCTTTTGCTCAGCCTAATTGCCCTCTTCTTTACAATAAGCTTAGGGATGTTAATAGCGCCCCTAGCAAGAACTCCTGAGGGAGCAGAGGCCCTAGTCAACGCAATAGCCTTTCCGGCAATGTTTATAGGAGGCGTCCTGATACCTCCCTCCTCGTTGCCCGGATTCTTAGGAAAGTTTGCTGAGAAATGGCCTTTAGGCCAGGCGCTCGAGGGTGCTAGGTCCGTGCTTTTATATGGAACCTCGCCGCTTAAGGCAGTAGAGAGCTCGTTCTTGGCGATATTTTTAACAGTAGTTCTGTACTTAGTTGGGGGATATATTTATGTGAGGCTCCTGGCTAGAGCCTCGGAGAGGTATTGACTTTAAAACTCAGAGAGACTAAGCACCTCTAGTAATCAATAGCGATAAATACTGAATTGAACATGGAACGTAGCGAATCCATTGAAGGGCCTTATACTCCCTTCCCCATTTAGTTATGTATTCTTTACTTGCATCATCGAGTATTTTCATCAGATCATTAGGAATCTCTAAGTTAGCAGCAGACGCTATTTCAACAACTCTATTAACCTTTCTAGTCCCAGGTATTGGTACTGCACCTTTCTGTATTAACCATGAAAGGGCCACAACGGCCTTTGAGGCGTTAAGCTTCTCGGCCACAGTTTTTAATGCCTCCTGAAGCTTTCTATCCCTTGCAGCCACCATGAAGATCCTGTCGCTTCTCTGTGCAGGATCCTTAGGACTTAAGATTCCAGCTAAAGCACCCTTAGCTAAAGGACTCCATGCTATCAGGCTTAATCCCCGTTTCTCGAGAAGAGGCTTTAGCTTGTTTTCCGGAGTTCTGTAGGCCAAGCTATATTGGACCTGATCACTTACAGGCTCGACCCTTTTAGAACACTCAAGGGCCTTTTCTACGAGATCAGCGGGGTAATTGCTTAAACCATAATAGTGAGCAAAACCTCTAAGGACTGCCTCCTCTAGCCCTCTAACGGCCCTACATATGGGCATCCATGCTGGAGGGGGCCAATGAGCTTGGATTAAGTCAACAGTCCTCCCAAGTCTCCTATTTATAGCTTTTACGCCTTTGATTATTAGCCCCTCGTAAAACCTGAAGCCCCCAACTTTGCTGGCAACTATGACCTCATCCCTAACGTTTAGCTTCTTAAGGGCTTCTCCTAGGAGCCTTTCACTGCTGCCAAGTCCATAGATCTCTGCAGTGTCAAAGAAGTTTATTTCCATCTCAATAGCCTTCTTAACAACATCTATGACCCAGTTTCCTTTAGGGGATCTCCATGCCCTGCCTCCAGCCTCCCAAAAGCCCAGACCTACAAGACTTACCTTAGGACCATTCTTTCCGAGGGTTCTAAACCTCAAAACCTGTCCACCGCTGTTTAAAAGAAAGGTAGAAACTATTTATCACGGATTTATAAGGGGAATTGAAGATAATGTCCCCCTTGTCCATCTATAGTAGAGATAGCCCAAGAATCCTAGAGCTAGGCCTAGAACAGCATTTAATGCGAGAATTATTACAACTAGTGAGAGAAACCACGGAGCGATTTCAGAACTCTGAACAACCTTCAGGCTTTCGCTCTCCCCCTCTTCAATTAAATCAAATGTGGTCCTTAGAGGCCCTTCGATTGATACAGAGCTTTTCTCCTCAACAACTCTTAAGCCCTTAGACCTTAAGACCGTTGGAAGTAGGCTAGCCTTTTCCTTTGTTATCGAGAATTCCTTTCTTTCAAACCTTAAGAGCTCCTTAAAGTACAGCGCTATAGCGATAACTGCTATAGCAATGATCAGATTATAAGCTATATTTCCGTAAATTATTCCATAGAGGTACATTTCTTTTAACACCATTGGGCCTGGGAGATCTAGAGTATAAAAGTGCGTATGAAACTGCTTTTCGAAAATAAAAATGAAATTCTTTATTAATATGAATAAAGATCTATCTTGAGGGGTGAAAATTTTGCTGTCAAAGCACCCTTTAGAACTTCCTAAAGAAAGAAGGTTCTCTAAGGAGGAGATCGCTGAGGCTCTAAGACTTTCAATAATTGCCGAGCTAGACGCAGTAAACCTCTATCTACAGCTTGCCAGATCCATAGAAGATGAGAACATAAGGAAGGTTTTCGAGGATATAGCAAGGGAAGAAAAGACGCATGTTGGTGAGTTTCTTTCGCTTCTCGAAAAGATAGATCCTGAACAGGTTGAGGAGCTGAAGAAGGGAGAGGAGGAAGTTAAGGAGCTCACCGGAGGAGATCCTCCAGAGAATAGGGATAACGTTATCAATGAGTTTAAGGATCCTGTTCAGCTGGTCAAGAGCAGGGTAAGAGAGGTTGTTAATGAATCCAGAAGACTTAGAAGACACTTTAACGTAGCTAACGTAAGGGGAGAAACTGCGATCGTTGGAGTGACTACCGATGGAAAGATAGAACTTAAGGAACTCGTAGAGATTAGCAAATCGTTCTCAATTCCGAAGAGAATTCTTCTACATTGGCTTAACAGCGGCATAGAACCCTCGATCCCACAGCTGTACTCCGCCTCTAGGGAGTTGGCTTCTGAGGAGGACAGCTTGATAGTCAAAACCCTCCTGTCTCAGGAGGGAGTACTTAAGGAAAAGATGAACAACTGGGATCAGGCAGGGGTAGCAACAGAGGATATAGCCAGGGCACTTTCCCACATAATAAGCTCCGGAATACCAGGACCATACCTCCTCATCCTAAACCCTGTGGACTACTCTAAACTTGTTAAGTACGGTGAGAGGACAGGGACCATGGAGCTTCATAGGGTTAAGGCTCTTGTCCATCACGTAATTATGGAGCCTCACGTTCCTGAGGGAACGGCGTTATTGCTTTCAACAAATCCCAGCGTTGTGGATATTGTAATAGGTAATGACCTTGAAGTGAGCTACATTGGAGAGAGTGTTGAGGGTACTGAAGAGTTTAGGGTTTGGGAAACATTTCTCTTTAGGATAAAAGATCCTAAAGGAATAATTATCCTTTCCAGAACCTAAGGAGAACTTTTAAAGGTTTTCTTAACCTGTAAAAAGGTATTCTTTTTTTTTAAGAAAGTTTTTCGAAAAGGGAGATGGAAGGAAGAGGTGCACGTGATGTCGGAGCTTGTCCTTCCCCGAGTAATCGTTCAAAGAGGGGGTGCTCTAAATGCTCTCCTAGACATATTTTCTGACTTTGGTATATCAAAGGCCTTCTTTGTGGTAGATGAGGAGTCAAGGATCATAATTGATAATCTAATTAAGATGCTTGAATCTATGGGGATAGAATATAGGATAGGAAACCTTGAGGGTAAGGGCATTCCAAATGAGAGCGAGATAAGGAAGCTCCTCTCCCTTGTAAACGGTTTCAAGCCAGACGCTCTTCTGGCGGTTGGAGCGTCTAAGGCCATTTTTGCCTCTAAGCTTTCAGGAGTTCTGATTAAGAGGCCTCTCCTCAACGTTAAAGATATAACTCCGGTAACAAGGGTTTCTCTGGAGTTCGAAAGACCCCTATTCATTATGATACCTGTTTGCGGAGGATGGGCAACAGGATGCTTAAGGACGGCTGTTTACAAAGATGCTAATGGAAATATAGTACCTTTGATCAACAGATCTTTCGTCCCTCACGCAATAATTCTAGATCCTAACCTAACGTTAAGGTTAACAAAGAGAACTTTGCAGGACTCACTTGGGGGACTCCTGGCCCAGGCATCCGAATCTTACCTATATAGCCTCTCAGGCGATCTGACAAGAACCCTAACCCTTCATAGCATAAGGCTCGCGTTTGAATATGCTGAGAAGGCTCTAAAAGATCCTTCTAACGTTGAGGCTTGGGAGAAGATACAGCAGGCTTGTTTAATATCAGGAGCTACCTGTGGGGCCCCCTACGTACCTCTTTCAATTCTACTCGGACTTAGCCTCTCCGAGGCATTAAGGGTACCCAGCGGCATAGCCTCCGGAATAATAATTCCTATACTGTTAAGATTTTATGAGCAGTACAGCAATGAGGTCAGGGAGATGCTTTCCAAAGCTAAAACTTTCATCGAGACGCTGCTCTCTCTAGAATACAAAGAAACGTTCTCAGATCATCTAGAAGACCTTTACTCGAGAGTAGGCTTTCCAAAGCGCTTTTCAGAGCTGGGGATCGATGAGAGTAATTATGAAGTTGCAATAAATAAGGCCTTGGAGAACCTTAGCTTAGGGTTCTATAAGCTTGCCTTCAGTCCAGTCAAACCCGCTGTAGAACATATGATCGAGATTCTAAGGCGCTCCTACAGGTAGTTTTCTCCGTGCTCGTGCAAATATGAATAGTTCTTAGGAGCGCTCATATTCTAAGATATAACCCTTAAGCTCCGAGAGCTCTTTTGGGGAAAGGCCTTGGACGAAAAAGAGTTAGAGATGGCCTTCTACAGAGCCATGCAAAAGAACAATGCTTACCTTGACCCGTTTACTGTAATGGAGGTCTTGACGCTCCTCAAGCCCATAGCTGGGATATCGCTAGACAACATAAGGTCGGATGAAGGACTGAGCTTAAAGCTTCAAAGTGTAATAGATCACATGAGCTATATCTTCAATAAGCTGGGAGTCGATGATCCTGAGGACACGGCAAGAAATATAGTCGAGGAGGTGCTAAAATATTGTCTGAAGGTCTGCCCAAGGGACTTCTCAAAACCATGAGGGAGAGAGTTCCATTAATTATAACCCATTGGGACGCCGACGGGGTAATAACGGCGTCTCTTCTCCTCTCTTGGCTAAACTCTCCTAGCGACGCCAAAGTTGTTGTCCCCCCTTTCACCTTCAGCTGGGGCAGGGATTTCTTAGATGTTGTTGAGGCGGAGTCTAGGGAGAGGGGTTACCTGGCTGTTTTAGACCTAGCAGTTCCCGGAGGAACTTTAGATCTTGTGTGGGCCAGGGTGAAGAAAACCATGGTGGTAATAGATCATCACGTTCAGCCAGAACTCCCGAGGAGACCTGCAATCGTTTACATAAACCCTGCAAGAAAAGGGGATCCTGGAGGGAGGTGGCCCAGTGCAGCCCATGTCCTCTCCTCCATTTTAGGGTACTGGAAAGATCCTCTATTACTAGCAGCAAGCATTGTTGGAGATCTTGGCCCCGAGGCCAGGGCCTCTTTGGTATATCAAGACTATATGGCTAAGGCAGGGCTACACCCAGTTAATGACTTTTGGATAGCTGAGGACTGTGCAAACCTTATCGATGCAGCATCTATAATGGGAAGAAGGGACGTTCTGGAGGTTCTACCGAAAAGACTTTCACTTGAAGAGAATCCCTGCGAGATCATTCTTAAGGACGGTCTACTTCACAGCCTCAGAGCCAAGGCCGAAGGTGAGCTGGAGGAACTTTTAAGCAGTGCAAAGCCAGAACATGCTACTGATGACGTTCTAGTTTTTATGTTAAAGGGGGAGGGTAGACATGCAAGCAGGCTCGCTAGAAGGCTCGCCAAAAAATATAAGGATAAAATAGTCGTCGTTATATACAAGTCTCTTGTTACAGGAAAAATCAGGGGCTATGCTAGAAGTTATAGCCCTCATGCACCCCCACTTGTTATGGCAGCTGAAAGACTTAGGTCTTTAGGGTACCCTGCTGGAGGTAAGTATCAGACTGGAAACAACGTTGTAGCTTTAGAAGCTCCAAAGGGTGTCTCTGAGGAAAAAGTTCTAGAAGATCTGTTGAACTCGCTTAAAGTTCTGGGTGTTAGAGCATGAATGAGGACGTGATTGAAAAGGTTGCAGAGATGATAGCATCTTCGAAATATATTGTAGCGTTTACTGGAGCAGGCGTCTCTGCGGACAGCGGTGTTCCAACATTTAGAGGCCCAGGAGGTCTCTGGGAGAAGTATAGTCCTGAGGAATTGGCAAGTCCTTGGGGATTTCAAAGAGATCCTCTTCTTGTATGGAAATGGTATGCCTGGAGAATGAGAATCATAGAAAGAGCTGAACCAAATGCCGCTCACAAACTTTTGGCCTCATTAGAAAGGGAAGGAAAAGTGAAGGCTGTTGTGACTCAGAACGTTGATGGTCTTCATCAAAGAGCGGGATCGAAGAACGTCATAGAACTTCATGGAAACATATGGAGAGCTAGGTGTACAGTCTGTGGGTATAAGTGGATCTTGAAGACGGCCCCTAAGGATGAGGAGCTTCCCCTTAGATGTCCTAAATGTGGATCACTTGCAAGACCTGACGTCGTTTGGTTTGGAGAACCTCTTCCAAGGGATGCCTTAGAAAGGGCTATAGATGAGATGCAGAAAGCAGACTTAGTCATAGTTATAGGAACCTCTGGGGTCGTTGAGCCTGCGGCAAGTCTTCCCTTGATGGCAAAGGAGCAAGGTGCAAGGTTAATTAATGTAGATCCAAGTCCCAACAGATATGATAGTGTTGCAGACATAGTCATAAGGGAGAGGGCCGACCCCTTTGCCAGAAAGTTAGCTCAAAGGCTCAACATTAACGTTTAGGCCTCTCTCCTCTCAAGAAATGCAGCGACAAGTGCTAGAAGTCCGGCCCCTATACATCCTATTATTGAGAGCTTAACCCAGGCGATAGGTCCATGAACGTCCATATAAGGTCCTGCAACAGCAGTTCCTACTATCCATCCAGCATCAAACGCCAGTGTAAATAGGCTTGAGGCCGTATACCTTATTTCCTCGGGAGATCTAGATATTATGTAAGTGTTCCCAGAGATCATTATAAAGGCATAGACCACTCCAAGAAGGGCCTGAGCTCCTATTATCCCTAAGGCCTTAAGCCTTGATGGAAGGCCCAAAGAGTATACATAGAGATAAAAGACGAGAGAGGTTGAAGCTATGCCTAAACTGTAGGTATATATCTCCCTTCTCGCTATAGCTCTTGAAACGAAAGGTGTTGAAATCGCTTGAAACAAAGGATTGGTGGCAAGTGCTACTCCTGTAGCAAAGATAGAAAGTCCAAGCACCTTCTTAAATATTACAGCGAGTATCGAGAAGACCCCTCCTGAGAAAAAGGTCCTTGTAGCTATAGCAAAGACTGCTATAAAGACTTTAAGAGGAACCCTCCTAAGCCCCTTAAGAACTCTCCTCGTTCCTTTAGCCTCAACTTTTAACTCCCATTTAAGCATTGAAACAAACACTATAAAGCTCAAGATCGTCGCTGAAAGGAAGACCGGAGCAAACCCTACAATGGGTAAAAGAAATGCTCCTATGAGGGCTCCAAGGACCATTCCCACGCCATTGAAAATGGCAACTATGCTCACGCCCCTTCTAGGACCATACATTGTTGACAGGGCCCCTATCGCCACTGGAAGGGTTGTTGCGAGGCTAACCGCTTGAACTCCTCTAAGCAGGGCAAGCATCGAGAAAGACTTAGTAAATGGCATGAAGAGCGTCGAGAGAGCATTTCCAAGCATGCCTAGAGCAACAACTACATTCGGCCTTCCTATAACATCTGATATAAATCCGGCCAAGAAGGTCATAGGCGTTAAGGCTAGGAAGTATATTGTGGAGAGAAGCGTAAGTTCCCTGTAAGGCCATCCTAACATCTTTGCATAGAGGGGTATCCAAAATCCGACGCTTCCTACAGTATAGTAGTAGGTGAATGCTGGCAGTCCAGCCCTCAGCGTTCTAGGCCTTGAATTTCTATTATCCATTTCTGTTACCTTTTAATTTTCTTACTTGCCCTAAGATTTAAAGAGTTAAAAGAATAACGTTCGATAAATAAAATAAAACTTTTTAAAAATTAGCATCTTGGACAATGACCGTGATGATGCCAGTTATGAGGACAGGGAACTCTATGCAATGGAATATTGTGAATGAACAAGGTCTTTGCTATAAATATCTCCTTATTCTTAACATTCACTTCTATTCCAAAAACTCTTATTTCTGCTCCAGGCCTTAGATACAGAAAAGTATGGGCTATAGGCCTTCCTCCTTCGGTCCAGCAACCTCTCAATATCACCGGAACTATATTTCCACTCTGCGTTCTTAAAAGAGCGACTCCCTCAACCTCATTATATTTTATTACAACTCCCTCTATCTGAGCTCTAGGAGATGCATGAGCAACAACCTCTATAGATCCTGGAAAGGGATTTATCCTGAGACTTTCCCTGCTGCTCTCTAAAAGGTTTGAATAGCTAGAGTATACGAGGACGGGTAGGATGATCGAAAATGCTAGAAGTGCTATAAAAATTGTCAGTGTCCTTTTCAAGTTCTTATGCTCCCCTCCAAAAGAGAAAAAAGAGATAAACGATTAAAGTCTTTGCTTGATTCTCTTAAAGGGATCAGTGATGACCAGTTAGTGCAGCGGATATTCTAGCGTAATGGTTCGGAGAGGCATAGACTCCAACGGAGCTCTTAAGTCCTATTAGAACTCCTACAGCCCCATGCGACGACTTATGAGCTATTGCTATTACTGTTACCTCTGAACCCTTCTTAATGTGCATTAGTATCCATCCACTGTAAGTCATGGCACCGTTTTCGACATTAACATATACCGGCATGAATCTTAGTGTAACGTTTATAGTTTTATTCTTAAACGTTGTTTCGATAACCATAACCCTCGCTGAGGGGTTTACCCTCACAACGCTTCCATTGAACTTAACTATTCTGGCGCAAAGAGCTGGGTGTTTGTGTCCTTTGGCTGGAGGCCTGTGAGGCATTCCGTGATGTTCATGACCAGTAAAATGCTGCATAGGTTTGCTATTAGCATATAATGTTGGCTGTTGGTGAGAGTTCTTCCAGTGAAACGCATACACGATCGTTCCTGCAGAGATAGCAACGGCAGCTACCATTAAGGCTGCCAAAATTTTTGAATAAGCTATTCTTCCGCTCAACGCTCTCAGCCATTTTATGTTAAGCTATGAAACTTAAAAACAAAGACTCACTTGATGAGAGTAAAGTTTAAAAGAAGATACGTGATGCCTTTTTGAACCTTGAGGACCTCGAATTAATTAAAGTGGTGGCGCCCCTCTTGCAACCTCATCATATAGCAGCTATAGGTTCAATAGCCAATGCAATAACCGCCACCTTTTTCCTCATGCTTTCTATTGGTCTCGAAAAGCTCTATAAGATGACAAAAAGCGACGAGGTCTTAAGGCTCCTTCTGGGATTCTTAATGCTTTCAATAAGCGGGTTTCTCGGTGTAGCTATGTTCCTTACGGCATCGTTAAGACTTATAGCATCCTTATATACATCAACCGCCACGTTCGCATTTTCAGGTCTTCTTTTAATATTTCTAGCAGCTGAGGAGGCAGGAGAAGGCAGGGAACTTTCAATATTTCCTCTGATATTCCTCTTCTTTTCAGTGGATGTTGCAACGGGTGTTGTTGGGCTCCTGGCGACTGTAAAATCTAACTCATGGGCCAGATTGGGACTTGCCCTACTCTCCTTGTCCTTCATTCTAAGAGGAGGAGGAGTGCTTCTCATAAGATTCAGCAGCTGGTCCTTTCTGCTCTTGCTGGCCGAGATACTGAGAAGCCTGAGCGCTGCTTTTCTTGCCGTTTATTACGTTGTGGAGGTGCTCGTACCTGGTGAAAAGAAGGTCTAAGCTGGACATAATAGAAGATATACTTTCGGTATTGGCCCAAAGGCCTGAAGGGCTTCCAGCAAACAGACTTGCTACGGCTGCAAACCTGTCCTATGACAGGCTCTCGAATATAATCAAAGAACTTGACCAAAAGGGAATAGTTAAGGTTGAAAAGGTAAATAACAAATTC
>JALWOJ010000206.1 GCA_026995555.1 Acidilobaceae archaeon
TTAAGCTCTGCAAAAGGCGCAATCCGATCTATATCACTTTCAACTTCGAGAGTGTCTTCTACCTTTTCAAAAGTGGGCTCAACTGCTTCAAGTGAATTCATTACTTATCCTTTATGTTTATAGACCGGCTTCGGCCGGTCTTCTTTTAGATCCGAACTTTCGGAGTGGCTACTTCCTCTTCAGGAATTTCACCTGTAGGCACGTCTCCTACTCTCTCTGCAATGAATGCATCGAACTTCTGGAGAAGGGCATCACTTGCATTCAGCTTGAACAGCTTGTATCCATAGCCTTTAGCTTTTTTATTCCCCTCATATTTATCTCCCCTGTTCCATGCCTTCTCAATGCGATAAGCATTTCCAGGTCTCATAGTGCCAGAAGCAATTTTATTCAGGAGGAGAGTGTTAGGAACGAAAGATGCCAGCTCCATACTGTTCTCCAGCTCAGCTTCAGTTTTTGCACTGCAGTCGAATTTTACTCCATTCACTACAGTAAACTCTCCATACTCAGGACTATTAGCTGTAGCAGTCTCTTTAAAGTAGATGCAGAAACTGTCGCCAATATCGAGCTCCTCGTTCGGACTGAAAGATTTGTAAGGTGAAGAACCTTTCAGCTCTTCTTCTTGAAACATACTTGCCATGATTTACTCCTTATAGTTATTTAGGTGGCTCATGGCTCACACAGCCACCAAAGAGACTTAAACTTAAATCTCTCTGCTAACTGATAAAGATATTATAATCAATCTATACTTAAATTTTACTTAATCTAAATTTAGATTTTGGTTAAAAATAAATTTTAGTTTTAAGCCGTTTTATTCTTCAGACGACCCCTATATCGTCTGAAGTTGATATTAATTAATTGCACCGCGATTTTGTCATGAACTTTACGAATTTGATTTTAATTATTAATGAAAACCTCTTTTGAAGCTCTACTCATTGCTACATAGAGGAGCTTAAGATATGCGTTCAGGTCCTTCTGTTGTACAAGGGACAGATTGTCATTATCAATGTAAACTATCTCAAATGTACTCCCTTGTGAGCGATGTATCGTCTGTGCCCAAGGATAGTCGATACAGATAGTGCACTCTTTAATTGTAAGATAGTCCCTCCATGCTTTAGCTCGAGCCCTGCACTCTTTACAATGAGGGTGAGCTTGACAGTATTGCTTAGGGAGCTGTGATGGGATAAGCTTATTAGCCTCAGCAGCTGCTTGTTCTAATGCTTTAAGTGTATCGTTAAATTGACCATGTCCAAATATGTAGGCGTATGTATACTCTTTATCCTCTGTGAGATTTGTGAATCTGCCAAACTTGATGTTATAATGACTTGAAATCCTAACAAGATGCTCAAGAGTATTATACTTCGAACCTAGAGTGAGAGGCCCAGAATATGTTTGAATCTCAGTCACTATACTCTCATCTTCTATGTCAAACATAGGCTCTAACTCAGAGCGAAGGGAGGGAGACCATCTAAGTTTGGTACTAGGCATCAGCTCGTACAGTTGTTTATTCAACTCCTCTACTCTCTTGTTAGTATAAGCAAGCATAATCTTGTCATTAGATGAAGACTTAACAAACGCTTCTACAATGTCCACATCTCTGTGTACTGCATCATTAGGTTCAAGATAATGAGGAGGCTGACCCTCTAACATAGAGATGACCTCTCTGATCTTCTCAAGGAGAGGCCCTCCATTTCTCATTACTTGTTTAAGATGAACACGATATGTACAACTGTCAGGGTTCAGTATCTGTGTCTGGCCCACTGGAGGGAGCTGCTTAGGATCCCCTACATACAAAACCTTCATCTTAGGAACACCTTGGTACTCAGGGTCCTGCAATTCTCCTATGCTCATCACATCAGCTTCCCCTACCATAGAGAACTCATCTACTATGAGAAGACGAACAGGTGCAGGCTGTCCAAACTGAGTAGTAATCTTAAGTTTTTGAGTATGCTTAGCATTCTCATTGATGCCTGGACGCTTGCGAAGAAACTTATGTAGTGTCTGGATGTCAGCCTCTTTAGGAAGCTTGTCTTTAAGCACATTAGATGCTTTATGAGTAAATGCACACACTACAGTAGGTATCTGCTTATCGATACACTGCTGTACTATATTATTAAGCACAGTTGTCTTACCTGTTCCAGCAGTTCCTGTAATGAACATATCGAATGCATTGTTGTCATTCATAAACTCATTGAACGTGCTGATGGCTTTTTGTTGATCTTGTGTAAGTGTCATTCTAGTCCTCCCTACAATCCACAATCATATATGTTACAGCTGCCACCACTAAAGTACACAAGAATAGTCCTATCATTATTAAACAAATATTCATCCTATCTCCTTTAGAAGCTGGTCGTCTCTCCACTCGTCGTATGCTCTATCATAGATGTCACCTATTTCACCCTCAACCCAGTTTGTGACAAAGTCACCCCACCTATCTGCATTGAGGTTGAAGGTATCGTTGACGTCTTTTATGAGGTAGTCACTAACAATCTCTTTAACCTTATTGGGGTTGTTGATAATGAAAGTATCCACATACTTCTCAAACTCTTCAAACGACATCTCATCCTCACTGATAGTAGCCTCGAGATGATTGAAGATGATGTCATAAACGTCCTCAGGATACTTGTTGATGTAGTCTTCCACAAAACTATCCCACACGTCGTCATTATTGTACGCCTCGTCGTAGAGGTCCTCAACATTTAAACGCATTATCCACCTCCTTAATGGTCTTATATACATCCAGCATCTCTTTGATGTCAGCAGGGATGCCACTCAAAGGCTCCTTCGTGTCCCTATTCTCAGAGATATAGGTATCTGTTGTAGGGTTGTATGCATAGAGGTTCTTGTCATCCACAACCACTATGTTAATGTCATCAGCATAGACACGATAACCAGTGTTGTCATACAGCTGACGACGATTGTTGTTCAACTTATGCTCCAACTCCATTTG
>JALWOJ010000207.1 GCA_026995555.1 Acidilobaceae archaeon
TTCATTCCAGTAGTCGCAGGAAATTTACTAAAGGAAGATGCACGCAAAATCTGGAACGGGGACCTCTTTAACAAACTTAGAGATAGATCAAACCTGGGAGAGCCTTGTCGCTCATGTCCCTTTAGGTAGGTTTGTGGAGGTTGTAGAGCTAGAGCATATATAAAAACAGGAGATCTCTTTGCTGGAGATCCTTTATGTCCATTTAGATCTGATAAGCAAGGTTAAAGGTTAGAAAATCTTTGAAACCTTATGTCCTATGAAGTCTAAGAGGACCTCACGAGCTCCTTCTCCAATGTCAAGAGCTCTTGCATCTCTGGAAAGCCTCTCCGTTAGCGATCCTTTTTCAAGTCCTCTTCCTCCTTTTAGTTGGACAGCCACCCATGCGGCTCTCTGGGCAAGTCTTGCCCCCTCGACCTTTGCTATTGAGGCTTTCAAGGGATCAATGTTCTTGTCATCTTTAACGATATCGCTTATATAGCTCCTCAGAAGTTCAATCTTGCTATAAAGCTCAGCTATCATCCATCGAGGCCCTTGATGCTCTGTGAGCGGTCTTCCGAATATAATTCTCTTCTTCGCGTACTTTATCGTTTCCAGGAGAAGACCTTCGGCAATTCCCAGAGCTATTACAGAATATCCAAGTCTCCCTATATTTATCGAAAGGAGGGCATTTCTAAGACCTGTACCTTCCTCGCCTACGACCATTTCAACAGGAGCATTATTGTAGTGCACAACAGAGATTCCAGCACCCCTCATGGCTGTAAGGTCCATAGGTTCTACTACAACATTTTCTGATTTTCTTACTAAGAAGAGCGTGGGTCCTTTATCAGTCACAGCAAGTACTAAGAAGTGATCGGCATAGAGCGCGTTACTTGTAAAGAACTTAGTTCCATTTATATAAGTTTTCTCTCCAACATTAACAGCCTTAGTGGTTAGATTAGCTTTTACGTCACTGCCTCCACCCGGCTCTGTTATGCTGACAGCAATGATGCTCTTCTTTAAGTTCTTGTTTAAGAGAAGCTTAGCGGTACCATTTATTAATATTAAGTGACCGACTGCCGGACTGCTTCTGGAGGAAATTCTTACCATTTCTAGGAGCTCTCTTATGTCCCTAGGGTCAAAGACTCCGGCATCTCTTAACTTCTGAATAAAGGAGCTTGGTATCCTGTTTTCTTCGTCAATATCTTTAGCTATGTCTGGTAACTCCTTTTCAAGTAGTTCTCTAGCATTCTCATTTACCTTTCCTATCTCTTTCAAAAGAGCAACACCCTTTTGACTCTTAGGCATCCTGTACTTAAGAATGTAGCAATAATCTGACTAAAGAAGGTAATAGATGAAATTGAATAAATAATCTTAAAGTTTATTAAGAACGTCATCAAATGTATTCTTGGCTATGATGAACTCGGACCCCGGTAAGTTTTCGATGTCGAAACACGAGCGTGCTGAGCATCTAAATAAAATTAAATTCTAGGTCTCCATTAGAGAGAGGTCTCGGTGTAAGAGGGTGGGAGTGTTTTACATCACAACACCGATATATTATCCAAACGCACCGCCGCATATAGGTCACGCATATACTACCGTTTTTGCAGACGTCTTAGCGAGGTATCACAGACTTTTAGGTGATGATACCTTCTTCTTGACAGGAACAGATGAGCATGGATTGAAGCTACAGAAGGCGGCAGAGAGGGCTGGAAAGAGTCCAAAAGAGCTAGTTGATGAGATGTCGGAAATATATAAAAGATACTGGAAGATGCTTGATATAAGTTATGATAGGTTTATAAGAACGACTGATAGAGATCACGAAAAGGTAGTTAAGGATGCCTTAAATATTCTCTACAAGAAAGGCTTAATATATAAGGCAAAGTACTCTGGATATTATTGTGTTGATTGTGAGAAGTTTTACTCACCTGGAGAGTATGAAATTGTGAATGGAAAGCCTTACTGCCCAATTCACAAAAAGCCCCTAGAATGGATTGAAGAAGATACTTATTACTTCAGGTTAAGCAGCTTTGAGGATTTTATTAAAGAGGTGCTAAGATCCGATATCGTTTATCCTAAATTTTATGCTGGAGAAATATTAGGAAAGCTAGAGAAGGAAGGTTTAAAAGATGTTTCGATAGCTAGACCTAAAGAAAGAGTTAGTTGGGGAATATCACTGCCATTTGATCAAGAGTACACCACATATGTCTGGTTCGATGCACTTCTAAACTATATTACTGGGGCCGGCTGGGGCATAGACGATAATAAGTTTAGAAAGTACTGGCCTTCCGTTCACCATGTTATAGGTAAGGACATTCTTTGGTTCCATACGGTTATATGGTTTTCAATGTTGAAGGCATTAGACATACCTCTACCTAGGAAGGTTATAGTACATGCATATTTAATCAATAGGGGACTGAAAATAGGGAAAAGTAGTGGAAATGTCGTCGCGATCGAAGATTTAATTGAAAGGTATCAGGACAGTGATGGAGTCAGGTATATATTAATGAGAGTTTTCAACCTTTCAAAGGACATTGATGTAAGCACTGAGCTTTTTGATTCTATATATAATAGTGAGCTTGCTGACACCTTTGGAAATCTTGTAAGAAGGGTTGGAATACTTGCAATAAAAAAGCTGAATGGTAATGTAGTTCGGAATAAAGTCGACCAAAATCTGATGAAAAAACTCAATATCAGTATAGATAGATATGAAAAATCTATGGATGAGTACAACGTTTCGCAGGCCTTAGAAACAATAATGGATCTTCTAAGGGAGGCCAATGCTTATATAAATAAGGAAAGGCCATGGGAAAAAGATGATCCTTCAAAGGAGCTCTATTCTCTCTTAGAGACCATAAGAATTGCGACTATTTTGTTGATGCCGGTAATACCCAGGGCTTCGGAGAAGGTTATCGATGCATTTGACTTGAAGAGGGAAGGAATTAAGGAGATGGATGTTGGATCTGTGGAACAATTTAATGTTAGTGATGCACCTATTCTATTTAAGAAAGTTAAAACTTAAAAAGAAGTGATAGAATAGATTGATTTTTTGGTGATAGAATATTGAGAAAACTTGAGGCAATAAAGGCAGCTGTAGTGGCATCGATATATGCAGCAGTAACTGTGCTCTTAGCGCCTATATCCTTCGGTCCGACACAGTTTAGGCTTAGCGATATATTGATGCCAATACCTTATCATCCTTACTTTGGCTTTGAGGGGGGAGTTATAGGTCTAACGGTAGGTTGCCTTTTAGCAAACCTCGTTTCGCCCTATGGAGTTTGGGACGTCGTTTTGGGTACATTAACCAACTTCATTGCGGGTATTCTAAGCTGGCTGGCAGGAAAGAAGTTTCCAAACTCTGTCATAGGCAGAGTTCTCGCAGTAATATCCCCTGTTGTGGTGGTAACGTTTATGATAGGATTCATACTCCTTCATATAATTTACAAGGTTCCACTCAAAGTTTCGATACCAGGTGTCGGCTTAGGAGAGAGTGTTACAGCTGGTGTAGGGGGTTATATACTTTTAGAAGCACTAGATAGAGGATTGAAAAGATGAAAATTGAGGTTAAAGGACTAACCGTCATAATCAATGAAAGGCCTATTTTGGATAATATAACCGTTTCCTTTAATGAGGGGATCCACGTAGTTTTGGGTCCTAATGGTGCTGGTAAGTCAACCCTTCTCAAATCTATAGCCTGCCTGCTAAGACCGTCTAAAGGGGAGATACTTCTGGATGGTGTTAATCTCTGTGAGCTCCCCAGAGTAGAAATATCAAAAAGAGTGGGTTATTGTTGGCAAAACCCTCTCTACGGATTCTTCGAGTCTACAGTTGAGAGGGAGATATATTTTATCATAAAGAACTTAAGAGTTCCTCCTAGAGCAGATATACTTAAGATATTAGATGTTGAGAAGTTTATGAAAAGGTCTCCCTTTGAGTTAAGTGGGGGAGAAGCTAAAAGAGTCTCACTAGCTAGCATTTTAATAGCTAATCAACCAATAATACTCCTCGATGAACCCTTTGAAGAGCTTGATTGGAGCGGATACAAAGCTCTTCAGGATCTTTTAAGAACTTTTAGAGATGAAGGGAAGATCGTGGTTATAGCAACAAATAATCCCCTTGAGGTAGAACCCTTTAAACCCGATACCTTCGTTTTGATAAGTTCAGGCAAAATAAAGAGTAAAGGTCCTTGGTCTGAATTAAATGATAACATACTCATAGAAAGTGGTGTAATACCCAGGGGATATATATGTCGTTTTTGCTAGAAATAGAAAAGCTACAGAAAAAGCGTACACCTTTTCATGAGAGAAAATTTTTCTGGATCAAGGTTGTTCTAGTGCTTTTCACACTAGGTTCTGGCGTCCTTCCACTAAGTTACAGGACACTTTCTTCATTAACACTTTCACTCCTCTTTGTCTCTTTAATTCTAATAGCGGGGGGCGGGAGACTGCTCGCTAGACTGCTAGTGCTTTATTCTGTTCTTATGATCTTCATTTTACCATTCTCCTTTTTAGGAGGGGCTTCAATAACTTATATCACAAGCATAAGCATTTATACTGTAGCCACTTTTTCGGCTTTAACGTTCTTCGTTATATCAACGCCTTGGAGCCAAATTGAAGAGGTTCTAGGAGATAATGTAATTGTCTATGCGTACAGAATGCTTGATTTGAGTATAAGAGATCTACAAAGAGTTATAGAGTCATATGCAGCTAGAGGAGCTGAGGTCACAGCGCTTAAGCCCTGGAGGGCAGTTCCTATATTTATATCTATCCTCTATTTAACAGCTTCAGTTAGAATAACAACGCTGGAGGACTCCCTTAAAGCCAGAGGCATTAGTGGTTAAGATAATGGTCTGCATGACGTTTCCAGCATTTTCATAGGATCTTTCCTTCAGCATCTTATCCATTAACAAGCCTTGTTGGCAAAACTGTATTAAGGATGTCATAATGCCTGTATGAGGACATTCACCTATCGTCGATACATAAAAACATCTTAATAATATCTCTTGAGAAGGAAACAAAAGAGTTTAAAAAGTTAGATTTTTGAAAAACTTTAACGTCTAGGAGGCACATCCTTTACGAGGTGGTTAGGGAAGTGTATTTGATATATGAGTTTGACGAATGGATCGATGTTCCACCTACAGCTATTACTGAAGGTGCTAGCTTAGATGAGGTAGTTAAAAGTTTACTGAGAGAAAGGGTTGAAGGCTATGGAGATCCTGAGCTTGGTATATTTATAGCGCTTATAGATGCTAGGGTCATAGGAGACGGTGTCTTCCTTCCTTACGATCCGGATATCTATTTGCCAGTGAGGTACAGGGTGCTTTCATATAAACCTGAACCTTTAGAGGTTGTTAAGGGGAAGGTAAAAGATGCTAAAGAATATGGCCTTTATGTAACCCTAGGACCCTTAGACGGTTTCGTTTATAGAGATCAAATAATGGATGAAAAGGTTGAGTACGATCCTGGAAACGTCGGGTTTAGAGGCGTTGATTCTAAAAGAATGATAAGGGTAGGAGATCTTGTAAGGGCAAGAATAACTCAGATTGGTAAAGGAGGGCCTAAGATATTTAGGATAGGGATGACTATGAGGCAGCCATATCTAGGCAAAGAGGAGTGGATTAAAGAGGAGGCGAGCAAGAGTGGTCAGTAGAAAAAGTCAGTTTAAGGCATGCAAAAATTGTGGCTCATTAGTTCCAAGGGACGCCAAGGTTTGTCCTGTGTGCCATGGAACTCAGTTTACAGATAATTGGGAAGGTATATTAATAATTATAGACCCTGAGGGTAGTTCTGTTGCACGTATGACAGGTAGAGACAAGCCGGGAATGTATGCAATAAGGGTCGCAAGCAGGAAATAATTTTACTGACTTTATTGGTGAAGTTTATTGATCTCAGCTTTTGTACTGCCGAAGGAGAAGAGAAGAGATTTCAAATATCCTAGAGCGGTTATATTTAAAAAATTTCCCTATAAGTTGCTTAAAGGTTCCAAGGGGATAGTTTGTGTCGGTGATGTAGTTTCGAAAAGTTGCCTAAATGTCAAAAACATCTATAATCTATTTCTAATTTATGACGGATCAACAAAAAGATTTGAAAAAGTTAATGATCTAGAACTTCTTATTGAAAAAGGGAATTTCAAGACCTTTACTCTTAGGAATCCGCCAGGAATGATCTCGTTTCAAGCTTTCTTGTTTCTCTGTAAGATTTTAAAGAAGAGGGGTACGTTTGCCCTTAAGGTCGTAGGGGAGGAGGATATGTTAGCTCTACCCTCTATACAGTGTGCTCCTAAAGGATACTGGGTTCTTTATGGTGTACCAGACGTTGGCGTGGCGGTGATAAAGGTTAATGAATTAAGCAAGTTGGATTCCTCTCTAAGAACTCTCGAACTGAGACCTCTTTTCAAAGAGATATGATAAAGATTATTTAGTTTAGAGCAATTTGATTTTAAGCGGCAACAATATTTTTAGAAGCTCTGGGCGTCTCCCTAGCGATGGAAAGAGAAGGTGAAGTATCTTGAGTGAGATTGAGGGCAAAAAGATAATAGACATAGGCGAAGGTGTTTGGGCAGAAATCATAGAAGATAGATATAACCCTCTAATTAAGAGAAGGGAGCTCAAACTCAAGATTAATCATGTTACAAAACCAACTCCAATGAGAATAACATTAAGGTTAACGTTGGCAAAGGCCCTGGGAGTTGACGTTTCAAGAGTGTATGTAAGGTCCATAAGAACGGAGTATGGTATTGGAAGGTCAATAGCAGAGATCCATGTGTATGATAGCAAGGACAAGGTGTTAGAGTTCGAACCAAAACATATAATCGAAAGAAATGGCGGCATTGAGCTTGAGGTAGGGTGATCGTAATGGGAAAGAAAAAGGTTAAGGCTTACATAAGGCTTGTATACGAATATGATTACAAAACTGGAACTATAAGGCTTAAGAACAAGAAGTGTCCGAGATGCGGGAGTATAATGGCTCATCACAAATACCCCGTTGAAAGGTGGCATTGTGGTAAATGTGGCTATACAGAGTTCGTTACAAAGTAAGGTGATGTAATGGATAAAGTTGTGTTAGGTATAGAGTCTACCGCTCATACTTTTGGGGTCGGGATAGTTTCGTCAAATCCTTTTGAGATCCTAGCTGATGTAAGAAAGACCTATAAACCGAAAGAAGGTGGAATCTTACCAAGAGAGGTAGCCTCATTTTTTTCGTCGGTTGCTGGTAATGCTCTTGCAGAGGCCCTTCAGCAGTCAGGTCTTAAGATAGGTGACATAGACGCGATAGCGGTTGCTTTAGGACCAGGAATGGGGCCTGCCTTAAGAGTTGGAGCTACCGTTGCCAGGACTCTTTCAGCCCGTTATAGAAAACCATTAATTCCGGTAAATCATGCAGTGGCCCACATAGAAATTGCTAGGGCGCTGACAGGGCTTAAAGATCCTCTAGTTCTTTATGTGTCCGGAGGAAATACTACTGTAACAACGTTCGTTGAAGGACGTTATAGAGTTTTTGGAGAGACTCAGGATATAGCTTTAGGGAACCTTTTGGATACTTTTGCTAGGGAGGTCGGAATAGCACCCCCTTATATCATAGAGGGAATGCATGCAGTAGATCTCTGTGCTGAGAATGGGGAGTTTTTAGAGGAAAAAATACCTTACAGAGTGAAGGGGCAGGACGTTTCGTTTTCTGGAATTTTAACAGCAGCGATCAGGCTAGTTAAGAAGGGGTTTAAACTAAGTGATGTATGTTTTACATTAAGGGAAGTGGCCTTCTCTGCTGTTATAGAGGTTGCAGAGAGAGGTCTTGCACATACGGAGAAAAAGTCCTTTACCTTGGCCGGAGGGGTAGCAGCTAGTGACATTCTCAGAGAAAAGGCGAGCCTTATGGCAGATGAGCATAATGTGCTGTTTAAGCCTGTACCGAAGAAGTTTGCTGGAGACAACGGTGTCATGATAGCTCTTACAGGCCTTTTGGCTCTATCTGAAGGAATAACAATAGACGTCGAGAAGTCCTTTGTTAAACAGAGATGGAGGCTTGATGAGGTAGACATTCCTTGGTATCCGAAAATACCTCAGGACCTTTAGCTCACATATCATCTATGATATCATCCTTTCCTCTCATTAAAAGAGGAGCAGAGTCCGAGATTAGGCTAGGCTATTACTTAGGATTAAAGGTTATCTTTAAGATAAGGAAAAGAAAAAGCTACATGCATCCAAAACTTGATATTTATTTAAGAAAAATTAGAACCAAGAGAGAGGCTCAAACGTTAGTCAAAGCACTAGAGGCAGGGGCTAAAGTTCCTAGGGTCATAGCAATATATCCTTCTCTAGGTCTCTTAATTCTGGAGTACATTGAAGGTATGTCTCTTAAAGAGTATTTAAATAGATTCGGCCTAGATGCAGAACTAATCAAAGAAGCCGGAAGAATTTTGGCTCTGGTACATAAGGCTAAGATAATTCATGGAGATCCGACCACATCTAACTATATAGTGAGTAAAAGAGGACTCTACCTACTAGATTTTGGCCTCGCCGACCTAGGTCAAGATGTAGAAAGTAGGGCTGTTGATCTTCATCTTTTCAGGAGAGCTTTAGAAAGCACTCACTCAAGTTTAGCTTCAAAAGCTTTTAATATCTTCAAGGAAGGTTACTCAGAGGTCTTGGGTCACGAGGCAGATAGGATCATAAAGAGAGCGGAAGAGATTAAGTTAAGAGGCAGGTATGTAGAATCCAGAAGGAGGAGTGTATGGAAAGATGTTGGTGGAGGTCAATGATGAGGTTATATCTAGTTACCAGTAATGAACATAAATATCAGGAGGCTAAGAAAATTCTTGAAGATCTAGACATATTATTTCTTAAAGCTCCTATAGGAAAGTTTGAAATTCAGGCAGATAGTCTACGAACAGTTGCTTGGAGTGCAGCCCTTCATGCATACAAGATTTTAAGAGAAGCCGTGGTTGTTGACGATTCCGGGCTATTTATTGAGGCCCTGAAGGGCTTCCCAGGCGTTTATAGCAATTACGTCTTCAGAACTTTAGGGATAGAGGGTATATTGAAGCTTATGAGGAACGTTGAAGATAGAAGAGCTTGTTTTAAGACAGCGCTGGCAGCTATAGTTCCTCCTCTAGATGTTGTATTAGAGGGAGAGGTATGCGGGACCATAACCTCTGAGCCTCTGGGAAAAGGAGGCTTCGGCTTTGACCCTATATTTGTTCCTGAGGGCGAGAGGAGGACGTTTGCACAGATGAGTGTCGATGAAAAGAATAAATATTCACACAGGGCAAGGGCATTCAGGCTTTTTGCTAGATGGTTGAAAGAAAACTTTAAGCTCTAATTGCTCTAGTAATTCTTGACTTAAGGTTCATCTTACCCTCCTTGAAGATTATTTCATCCATAATTTCTACCTTTTTCGGAATTATAGGCTCGAACTCCATGTGTGAAATTATGTCTTTTTCTATGTCTACACCAGGGGCTATCTCCTTTAGCTCAAGGCCTTTCTCCGTAAGCCTGAAGACGGCCCTTTCCGTTACATAGAGTACCTCCTTTCCGTTTTTCAGAGCATTCTCTGCATTGCAGAAGATCTTGTAGACCTCCTTCACGAACTTCTTTATAGGTCCATTGCTCTTTATAACTAGTCTTCCATTTTCGACTTCTACTCTTCTGGGCCCAGCCGTGAACTCTCCAGCAAAATATAGACGAGGAGCTCCAGAGGCGATGACTGGAAAGCCTCCGGGCCCAGGTATCCTGTTCGGCAACATAGAGGAGTTAACATTGCCCTTTTTGTCGACTTGCAAAAATCCTAGTGAGGCAGCATCTATAATTCCACCTTCGTAGAGGGTGAACTGATCAGGCATGGGTATTATCGCATAGGGGCCTATGGATACTCCGAAATCTGCTCCTCCTAAGGGTACGCCTCCCCAAGGGCCTGACTCCACGGTTATAGCTATGAAATCAGCTATCTCTTCTTCAACGGCTAGCTGACCTACGTGACTGGGTATGCCGACACCTAGATTTACAATTATAGGTCTGCCCAACTCTTCTATAAGTCTAACCATCTCTAGAAGAACCCTTCTCGCTATTACCTTTCTTGGCCCCATTTCTAGGGGAGGATAGAGTGACGGATCTAGAGGAGGCATTATTCTTCCACTTATCCTAGGATCGTAATCTATGGAGGCCGATTGCCAATGTTTCTCTCTAGGAGCCACAACAACATAGTCTATTAAAGGTCCCGGAACTATTACCTCCTTGGGGTTCAGGCTTCCAAATCTAGCAATCCTTTGCACTTGAGCAATAACAAGGCCTTTATCTGGCATTGCTTTGGTTGCCTGGGCTATGTTTAAAACACTCCCGTATATACCTTCATCCTCCATGGTAAGGTTACCCATCTCATCGGCAGTGGTCCCTCTTATGAGCGCAACATTAGGTTTAGGAGCCCTATATAACAAATACTCCTCATCGCCCACCCTCAAAATTTCAACCTTTGCTGTTCTAGCCTTTTTGGCCTTCTCATTAAGCGCTCCTCCGTCCTGTCTAGGATCTAAAAAGGTACCTAAACCCACCTTGGTAAGGACTCCAGGTCTTCCACTTCCAACTTCTCTAAACCAGTAGGCCATAACGCCTATGCTCCATGTATAAGCCTCTATCATGTTTTCAGCTACCATCTTCTGAAGCCATTCACTCCAGCCTAGATAAGGCGTTAGAATACCCCTTATGAACTCCGTATCCCTGTTTTCATAAAGCTCTTTAGCAATAACATCGAGCCCTCTCTTAGGACTTCCGGGGAAGGTGTCAGTTATTATAAACAAGTTTTTGGGATGGCCAGTCTTTACGTACAGCTTGTAAAGCCTTTCTATAAGGAACTCAGGCGTTAAAGCCATATTAAATCCGCTTATCGCAACGACAGATCCGTCCTTTATTAAAGAGAGAGCAACATCAGGCTCGACAAGTTTTTTATGCCATACTGGTGCCGAAAAGACCCTTTCCAATTGTCGACACCGAAAATACTTTTACAGAATAAAATTTATAAAATATTTCATATTTTTAGAATAATTAACAACAATTAATTTTAATATACAATTTAAATCTAATTTAACTATCAACTGCTACTAATATAATTTCAAGGAGCCCGTTATTTTATCTATAAGATCTTTAGG
>JALWOJ010000208.1 GCA_026995555.1 Acidilobaceae archaeon
GCCCTGCGTCATAGTCAGAGTAGAGGTAGCTCCAGGTCACAGTAACCATCACGCTGCTGGAGTAGAAGGCCTTGTCTGCAGGAATGGCTATTGGGTAAACTCTCCAATCTCCTACCTCGGGCCTCCAGCTTTGATCTAGCGCACCTCTAAATCCATAGTTGTCGTAGACGTAAGGCTGTCTCGTTCCCATTAAGGTCACTATTCTCTGTTCAGGATTGACAGGCATTGCGACAGGTATGCTCACAGGGACTAACGTCTTTCCACTAGAGCTGTTGACGACTATGTAGGCCTCATAAACCCCAGGCAGTGTGTTCTTAGGTACAGTTATTGTAATCGGAACGGTGGTCTCGCCCTTAACCGTAACGCTTGTTGGGTAGCTTGCTATGAACGGCGAAGGTTCCGGATCAAAGGCCTCAACGTCTCCGCTAATCGGCATCGGAGGCACGTTGCTACCATACCATCCATTGACGAACAGCCTTATCTCAACGACAAGTTTAGCGTGCTTGATTAGGTATTCTGGGTTAATACCGGTGTACATTGAAACTGCTTCGGCAGCCATCTCTATCTGTTCCATCGGGTTTCCTATCTCAAGATGTGCAACGGGACCCTCCCTTATATCATATTGTAACCTTGAAACCTCGTAATGGCCCATGTACCAGTCTATCTTTCCGTTGTTGTTAAGATCGAACCAGACTCCTAGCTCAAAGCCCATGAAGATCGCTAGTTTCGACAGGTCGGGCCTTCCATAGGGATCCTTAGTGTCGGGCGCAAATGCATAGTACAGCGGATATGCTATGTTTACTTCAATGAACTTATGCTTCAGTAGGTTACCGCTCAAAGGTATTGCTATCCTAAGACCTGCGGGGGAGTTCGCTATGTTCATATAGATCTTTCCGTCAAGGCTTGGAGTTAGGAACTTTTTAGCTGGATAAATTTCAACACCCGAAGGTGATGAAGATGATGGTAGGAACGCACTTCCTTTGTTCACATTTAGAACAGCTGCTAAAGGTTCAGAGAATGTCTTCACAAGGGTGTAATCGGATATGCTTGCCTTCCAGGTCCCTGTTCCTATAGTCCTTAATGTTAGGTTAACTGTCTTCGTCTCTCCAGGTAGCATAGGTCCTGGATATATTGCAGTATCATAAGCTCCACTAAAGATCTTGGATACGTTGCTTACAGAAGTCCTTAGCATAGCAGCAAGGGTTTCGTCATAGAGCTTAAGTACGTTTTGAACACTATCTTTGCTGTACGCAATTATCCCTCCATGTAGTATTAAGCTTACAGCCCTGTAAACATCAACCTGCCCGCTTCCCTGGGCATATGCATTAAAGCCTGTATCGTCTGCTGTGCTCTTCAAGATCGCCTTTACAAGATATGGTGTATAGTTTATACCTGCAACTCTCAGAGCCTGTATTATTAGTGCAACAGCCCCTGCGGTCATTGGCGTTGCTTCGCTCGTTCCTCCGAAGAGGTCAAATGCATAGACGCCATTGAGAGGAGAATCTATTGCTCTCTCTCCTGCCCACTCAAAGCTTCCTATGTCAGCGACGTCAGGCTTTGGATACCCGAACTCTGTGGGTCCCCTATCGCTCCAGCTTATGATTTCGAAGTGTCCACCAGGTAGATAACTGATCTTGGGGCTTAAGCCAAAGAACGGCCTGTAGAAGAAGTCGGTTGATGCCGCCACAGTTATTGGTAATGTTGCTGCGGCAGGGAAGGTTACAGAGCCCCATCCAGGACCTCCATTGCCTGCAGCATGTACTATCACCACTCCGCTTGTCGCCATTATATAGTCCTCCCAAAGGCTAGTGGGATCAGCATCGTTCGCATAACCATTATAAAGTAGCCAGCTATCGCCCCAGCTATTGCTTATTATGTCAACTTTGTGTTTCCCCGTATAGACCCAAGTATAGGTCTTGGGATTAACTAAGTCAAAGCCACTGAGCCAAAGTTCAGCAGTAACTACATCGCCCTCGAAGAGAGCAGGGGCAGCTCCGAGCTTTGCCCCCGGAGCAATTCCAGGTAGGGTTACGTTCCATTTTCCTCCAACACCAACTATAGGTCTCACGACTTTTCCTGATGCGGCAGCTACGTGGGCACACTCAGTCCCATGACCGTAGAAGTCATATACAAAGTCAACCCAGTTACCATTCTTAGCATCTAGGCCAGGTATTATTCCTGTTGAGGGTTCCCAGTCACTACGCCAGTCCTGGTAATAATTCTTGAAGAAGAGTCCCCAATAGTCGTATACCGCGCCAGCAAGCGCTCCAAAGCTGAAGTCCGGAACTCCGTCTCCAGTAAAGTCTCTTGCTGCAACCTCATGTCCGTAACCTACTGCTGGTTCGTCAGCAAAGCTGAAGTCTAGGAGCTTCTTATTTGGTAAAGGCATTGCTCCATCCGTGAGGTTGTACAGAACAACTCTGAATAGATAATACGTGGTTGAGAGGTCAACGTAAACGGTATCGTATGTTCCATCACCGTTTGTATCAGCAACTATAACAGGTGCTGCAATTTCGAATACAAACACTGAGTTAGGAGCCCATCTTGGGTACTCTATTTCGTATAGCTGAATGCCGAGCCCAAACTTGATGTTGCCTTTTATGTAGCTGGGCACTGTGAACGTCCTGTTTGCAACTTTGACGTAGGTTATGTTAGAAGCTCCTGTGACGGCATTAACTCCTATGACAAAGGCATAATCTCCGGCATAAAGGTTACCGTTCGTGGGATTGAAGAAAACTAGATGTCCTTTATACCATCCAGGTACATAAATAGTCGTGGAGTTTATTCGTTTGGTCGGGTTTATAGTTAGTATGAATCCAATCATGTCAGCATCAAATATTAACGGGAGACCGTCAGAGGCCCTAGCTATCTTGTTTACGCCTAGATCTGGAGATCCGAAGTCCACACCAGTATCAACAATCCCTATCTTAACCCCGCTTCCATTAATGCCATATTCTTTCCACACCTCCTCGGCTCCGATGAGCATTGGTGCGGAGTACATAGGATAGCCAGAGCCTGCTGTGGAGTTTGATGTGAACGTATGTAATTTAGAAATCCCTTCAAACTTGGGGTACCTTGGCTGGATGACATCAAGTATACTCCTTTGCGGAGCTACGTATGCTACGAAGGGAAGCTTTGCGATGGCTTCAACCTGTTTCTTTGTCGCAAGGCCAAAAACTATGCTGTAGTCCCCAAGTCTTGCTATGCTTGTTGTTCTTGTGAGAAGATGAGTTACTTGTGCTATTTGTCTTTCACCACCGTATACAAGGATCTTAACTCTAGCAAGATCAGTTGGAGGGCCAGCTATCCGTTTGAATAGGAATGAAGGAACCACTTTGTTAATTTCAGATACGAATTTCAATCCATAGTATGGGCTATATACCTTTTTGTTGTTTAGAAGTAAGCTGGAAACCTTGACCTTCCAGGCATTTGTGACTAAAGAGTTTGTCCTTGTTGAAAACGCTGTAGCTAGTGGTATTCCTATGGATAAGGTGAATATAGCTATTAAGCTGATTGCAATTATATATCTTGTTACCTTAGAGAAAGTATTCCCCACGCCTATCCACCTTACAAAAAAGTCTGCAATTAATAGAAATAGAGTGGGACTTAGATAAAAATTTTACACTGAAAGCAACATTTTTAAGGATATGAGAGCTCCTGGAGTTCTCACACCCTTAATTAACCAATAGTTTTAACTTACTTTGGGGACCTAGTTTGCCAAGCGGCTCGTTAGCAACAGCATTTTTTGTAACATTATTAACGCTACTAGCCCTTCCTACGATTTTAATATATTTCATGCCAGAGAGAATCCTTAACTTGAGGAAAAGGAAGAGGAAACCTTTTATAGGATTATTAAGTTCTTTGGCTTTAAAAAGACTTGAAGACATGGGCTGGGACGGCATAAGGAGAATCTTTAAGCTTGTACTAGATGGCATCATTGACCCCATAGAAGTTGCACGCATTTCTGCACTTCAACAAACGTGTCCCGATGCTCAAGATTTAGATATTTTGACAAAACTGGGTCTTTATGAGGAAATTATCAGGCATGCTGCTAGGGGCTGTAAGGTGCCTCTCAACCTAATTGAAGAGGCGAGGAGGCATTTCATAGTTTCGGGCCTTCCTAATTGGGAAAGGAAGGCCTCAAAACTGCTCTCAAAGGAGAGCTTTTATGATATTATCTCCAACAGCATAGTCTATGCATATTGCGGCACAAATAGGGTCTGGATCAAAGCTTCAAATCTTGAGGTCGAACTGGCCAGTTCTATGGGAATATCCTCTTATAGAGATCCTAAAGAAATACTTTGGACTATACTGGAAAGTGCCAGACCTCCTCTTTTTGTTTATTTAGGAAAGGGCTGTCCCAAGCCAGAAGGTGTTAGAAGAGTTGAGCTTTCGCATTTAGTAAGTATAGCTTTTCCAGATATTGAGCCTGATGTTGCAAGTCTCTCATTTCACTTTTATCTCGATCCCAGAAGGCCCGCAACCCTTGTAGAAAAGGTAGCAAAGTTTTCCAGATATTTTTTGGACATAGTTGGTGTTGAGTGGAATAAGCTGCCAGAAACAGTTTCAAGCGCTTATATGATAGAACCAGAGAAACCTTCATTGCCAGCCTTAGGCTCAAATATAGTGCTGACCGACAGACCAAGGCTCTCGATGCCCCTTTTCAAGCCTTATACGGTAGAACCTCCTTCTTCTGGAGAGGCCGCTGAGGATTGGGATTATGCTGCGATAGTCGCACTTAGATCTCTCAAGATAAGATGGGGAGATCCCTCTCGAGCATTTTTAATAAAGAGGGGAAATCCTCTAGATCTTATACTACCAAGGATGATTGCAGGAAGCTTAAGGCTTAGAGAAGATAAACCTCCCAGACCCCTTCAGGTTGAACCTCAGCATGTTAAGTATTTAAGTTCTATTATTGAGGACGGCGAACGGATAGTACTGGACTGTGTGAGTCCTCCATCTAAATGCCTAGATAATACTGAAGAGCTTTCAGAGGGTGAAAGGGAATTACTTAAGGTAGCTGGAGACCTTCCTCTTCCCTCACCGATAAGTTCTTCGAGTGAAGAGAAGATGAGCGTTGAAATTCCATATAACCTTAATATAAAGGCAAAGCACTTTAAGATAGTCGAAAAAGGTGAGCTAAGAAGAGCTATGGGTTCTCCAAAGATATATGTAAGTAAGATACCGAGGGGCCTTCAATCAATAGCGAAAATTACAGAGGGTCTCATTCATGGTTTGAACGTTAACAAACTACTTATAGTAGTGCCGTCGGAACCTCTCGCAAGATACTTTTCGAAGGCCCTTAGTGCAACATTAATATCCAGAGATAATGTTTCGGATTGGTATTATAGTGCCGAGAAAGTTGCCGTTATAGATTATAAAAGGATGCTTAGATATCCTTGGATTCTAAGTATGTCCGATGAATTAATAGTCCTATTGCCTGAGAGAATAGTTAGTCATGAGTCTAAACAAGTCCTAGGCTTTAACCTTCTTTGGGAAACACTCTGGTTTGCACAATCTTTAGGGGGAGTGGCAGTATCGAGAGCTTTAAGACTTATGTACGAAAAGGGTCTTATTACTGAAGCAAAAATTATTGGTGGGACCGAAGAACCTTTTATTGAGAATGATTCGGGCAACATTGATGTTAAAGATTTAGTTGAATATAGTAATGAGGTGTTTAAGGAGCTCTGGGGTCCTGGGTTTGAGCTTAGAGGGTATCAAATTGATTCTCTCTACTCCCTTTACTCCTCGTTATCAACTAACGAGGCTGGAACCCTAATCGTAATATTGCCTACTGGGGCTGGGAAGAGTGCGATCTTCCAGGTTTCAGCTAGGGTGTTAGCAGATATAGGTTGGGGTTCATCCTCACTTATCATATCACCTCTTAGAGCACTAATCCACGATCAAGTTAGAAATGCTACGAAAAGAGGGTTAAAGGTTGCCTATATAGATGCAACTGTGTCGAAGGCTAAAAGAGAGGAGATCTTAGATCTAGCCCTCTCTGGAATCTTAGATCTCCTCTACATAACCCCTGAGAGGTTTGAAAATCCAGAGTTTGAAGGCTTTTTGAGGGAGGGCGAGCCTTCCCTCATAGTTTTAGATGAGGCCCATACGCTGTCTAGATGGGGGATGAGCTTTAGACCAAGTTATCTATATATGGCGAAGGTCATAAATGAAATTAGAAAGGAAAGAAAGGATCTTCCAGTTATGGCTCTTACAGCAACGGCTCCACAAGATGTCGTTGATGATATTATAGAGGTTCTCGGAAAGAAGAATGAAATTAAGGAAATAAAGCTTGATCTTCGCTCACCACCTTCTTACCCTAATGTAGACCCAGGGAATACTATAATACTGAGGGCTTCTCCAATAAGGGACGAAATAACGTTTGACGTAAGACCTGGAGCTTTTGGGGAGGATAGGATAAAGGACTTGGCAACTTTGATAAAGGATTTAGCCAAATGGGCTGATACCTTTGGAGAGTCCTGGATCGGCCTCATTTACACAGGCTATGTAAAAAGTAGAAAACTTTCATGGGCAAATGCAGAAGAATTAGCTAAGAGGCTCTCTAGCCTAATAAAGGAGGAGGTGATTTATTATCACGGAAAGCTTACGCCTAGACAGAGGGAACAAATCGAAAACTTAGTTGAGAGGGTCAGTAAAGGTGAGGAAGGACCTCGACTTGTTGTGGCCACAAAGGCTTTTGGTATGGGGATAGACATTCCTAATATAAGGTTTGTAGTTCACTTCACGCCTAGCGACAGTGTGGAGGATTATTATCAGGAGGTAGGAAGAGCGGCTAGAGACGGTAAGGAAGCGAAAGCTGTTGCCTATTATAACTTAGAGGATTTTAAAATTAAGGAGAACATTAAGCTTAAGGAGGCTATAAAGCCTAGTGACGTCTTAGTTCTCTATAACTTTATTGTACAAATGGCAAGACTTTCAAGGAATAGAAAAGAAGCGCTTATTCCCTCGCAAGCCTTTTACAAGCTTTTAGGCTCGAAGGAGAGATTTTCAAAGGCCCTTGAAATTCTTAGACTTAGTGGAATGCTAGACTATACCGTAATAGAGGGTTCACCCTATATTGATTCAAACGGCGAATGTTTAATTAAAATCGGCAAATATTGTCTTTCTATTTCAGATCACACTGAGGGAACTTCAATAAAGGGTAGAATAATATTTTGTGTAGACAGAAATACGCCGATACCTCAGGTTAAGATGCAGGTTCTTGATAAGAGTTTCGGAGATCCTTGCGAAAACGGAACAGAGATCATGTTAATGAAAGACAGGTACTATTACATAGAGCTTTCTCCGTGGAAGAAACACTCTCCTAGACTTGCATTGCCTCCAGATGTCTACATTAAAACTCTTTTCATGTCAAGGTCAGAGATCAAAAAGATTGAGGAGCTAAAGGATTTGTTTGAGGAAGCTCTTAAGGCAAAGAGTAAGGGAGGGGCTTCAGTTGATAGAATAATGAGGAGTTCAATAAAGAAAGCTTTAGAAAGAAACGTTGAGAACTTAAAGTTGTTAGAGGAAGTTTTAAAGAAGTTAGGAGTAAGAGAATGTGATGCTCTTGAAGATTGTCTGAAGGAGATGGGTGACATTGTTATAAAACTTAACAAAAGTATAGGTGAAGGCTCTTATATGGTTGCTGTTGCAGGCTCTGAGCTTGCAAGTGTAGCCAAAAGGTATATAGAAGAGAGATTAGGGAGGACGATAAAAGATCCTGCAGCCGAGTATAGGAGATTGTTAAGCTCTGCCCGTAGAGGGCCTCACAGTTTATTAAACAAGGGGTTCATTGTGCTTCTGGTTTCTGAGGGGTCAAGAAGCCTAAAGATAATGTTGGAGAAGCTTTCTGAATACCCCTATAAGTTCGTATTTATACTTAAGAAGAAGGGAAATACTTAATTTTTACAAAGCAACGTCCTCATTGAAATTCTGTAATTGAGCGAAAGTCGTTAATATCAAAATAACAACTTTTTAGGAGGTAGGTTCTTGGTGAGTAGGTTTGGTTTCGGCTCGTGATATAATAGAAGAACTGAGAAAAGAAATTAGGGTTCAGAATGAAGAAATACTGAATCATCCTTTTATAGAGGAGGCCTTGAAAGGATCTTTACCTATCGATAGAATAAAAATGTTCGTTAAGAACCAGCTTTATATAGTCTTTCATGACATGAAAAGTCTAGCTCACTTGATCTCTAGATCAAAAGCTATGGACGAAGTTGAGTTTTTCTCGACTTTATATCTAGGAGATAAGGAAGCATTTGGTGCATTGTTAGAGCTGGCACGTGAGCTAGGAATACAAACTGTGAGCTTTGAGGAAGTTGATCCGGGCGCAGTTGTTTATACCCACTACCTTTCCTGGCTTTCCCTCCATGCAACCTTAGGTGAGGCAGCTATAGCACTAGTTATAAATCTCCCAGTCTGGGGTTCGAACACGAAGAAGCTCTCAATTGCATTAAGAGAGAAGTATGGAATAAGTAAGACAAGGTTTCTCGACATGTTTGCAGGCCCCTATGACGAGCTCGAGAAGAAGTCATATCCTCTGATTGAAAGATATTACAATTTGGAGAGGTACAGGTCTGTGGTAAGGTTTATACAATATTATGAGAAGATGTTTTGGGACAGTCTCTACTATTACTCGTAATCAGTCATCTGAATATATATTAGTTTATATTAACGCTGTTAAAGATATGAGGTTTTGTGGGCGATCGCATGCCAGAGCTTAGACTTGAGAACGTTAGCGTGTACCTCAAAAACAGGAAGATAGTGAAGAGTTTTAACCTGGAAATAAATGATGGAGAGTTGCACGTGTTGATGGGTCCAAATGGTTCAGGAAAGACTACATTAATCAAAGCTATAGCAGGACATAGAGACTACAGACTCGAGGGTAAGGTCTTCTTAGACAATGAAGATATTACAGGCCTCAAGGTTCATGAAAAGGCGCTTAAAGGACTTGCCATAGCTCTTCAAGAACCTCCTTCGCTTGAGGGGTTAAGGGTGGGGGAGGTTCTCATAAAGATAGCGAAGAAGTTCAGGAAGTTAAATGATTTAGAGGCCTCTAAGATGGTTAGTGATGTTCTAAATATTGTCGGTCTTGATCAGAAAACCCTATCTAAATATTATATGACCGAGTTTAGTGGTGGCGAGAAGAGAAAGCTTGAACTTGCCAAAATTTTGTTAATGAATCCAAAGGTCGCAATACTCGATGAGCCAGATAGCGGTGTTGATATAGATAGCATTCCAAGAATAGCAACAGTTGTTTCTAAGCTGACATCTTCGGGATCAAGTGTCTTATTGGTAACGCATCAGTTTGGGCTTTTTGATTACTTAAGGCCAACTAAAGTTCACATCATGATATCCGGAGAGAAGGTCCTAGAATCTTCTCACGACATAATAGAGAGGTTAAAGAAGGAAGGTTATAGGGTGGTGAAAAATGGTTCAGAGTAAGGGTTTAGCTCTTGAAAAAGAAGAGGTACTTAGGGATCTAAGAGAGAGCGATATAATTGAGTTTTCTAGACTCCGTGGAGAGCCAAAGTGGGTTTTAGAAAGAAGGTTGGAAGCCTACAGATACCTAAAATCGACAAGGCCAGATCCTCAAATAGACCCTGTATTGGAAAAACTCGCATACAGAGCAATAATTGAGGGTTACTTAGCTCCAACTATAGACTTTGATGAAGCCGTCAAGTATGCTGAAAAAATAGGAATGCCAAAAGAAGAATTAGAGATGCTAGCAGGAGGCCTTTCGGTTACATCAGACAACAGGCTGTTAAGGGCGTATCTAAAGTTCATGGAGAGCAGAGGAATAAAGTTTTCTAGCATGGATGAAGCAGTCAAGAAGTATGATATAGTAAAGGATTACATGTTTAAGCTTGTAACTCCCACCCTTAATAGGAAGTCAGCATATCATGTAATGCTATGGAGTGGAGGTCCGTTTCTCTATGTACCGAAAGGTGTAAGGCTTCCACAACCTATCTATTCTATCTTCACTTTAGGCCTTGAAGGTCTTAGTCAAACTGAGCACACACTGATAATAGCTGATGAGAGCTCTCTAGTCAATTGGATTGAGGGTTGTGTAACCCCGTTTAAGATAAATTACGGTGTTCATCTAGGAGCTCTCGAAGGTTTTGCTTTGAAAAGGTCTTCATTAAAAATAGTTAGCATAAACAATTGGATGGGAAACATATACCACATGCCTATTAAGAGACTTATCGTTTACGATAGGGCTTCTGCCGAGCTTTCAATGGTGGGTTTCTGGGCCAAGAGCATTAAAGTGGCTCCTCAAATAGATGTTGTTGGTGAATCGGGAAAGGGCATTATACAAAATGTAGGATTTTATACCAAAGACGAGGAGGTATTTTCTTCGCCCAAAGTCGTGTTAAGGGCTAGGAGTTCAAGTGCCATGATACTGAATAGAACTGTGGTTACCGAGAGAGCCTCAGAAATATTCAAGGGAGCTATAGTTGCCGAAAGGGGAGCTAAAGGAGCTTCAGGATTCATGAGTTGTAACACCCTAATATTAGGAGATCAGGCCAGAAGTATAGCCATACCTGGCCTTCACTCCGAGGAGAAGGATGTAGATCTCTCTCACGAGGCTGCCGTAGGAAGGGTCGATTACGAAAAGCTGTTCTATCTAGAGTTGGCTGGCTTCACTGAGGAGGAGGCCACGTGGATGCTTATTAGCGGATTCTTTGAACCTATATTGTCAAAGATGCCAGGAACTCTTAAGGAGGAAGTGAGGAACATAGTCTCTTTGGCGCTAAAGGCCCATTAGCTCCTCCAGAACTTTCTATTAGCCATATATTCCTCTTCAGCCCTAAGGATCTCTTCATAGAATTTTCTTTCCCCACCCTTAAAGTATGCATCTATTATCCTAACAATTCTTTGAGGTCCAACCCCTCTAGCCATTAAGGCCTCTATGACAAGTCTGCCCATACCTTGGGCGTAATATGTAGAGTAAATTTCAGCCCTCTCAAGGATCTCCTTTAGGATCTTTCTTTCATCCTTCTTGAGCTTTTCCCCCTTTTTATATCTAATATAG
>JALWOJ010000209.1 GCA_026995555.1 Acidilobaceae archaeon
TCTTTTGAGAGAGAGTCACATACCATGTGTTTAACCCAGTGAAGAGCCGCTTCATAGTTACCTCCATATTCTGCCGCTAAATCATCCCATACCTCAAAAGGGTTAAGTAAATCGTGTCCAAACTTTAGCCTATGCTTTCGGCCCCTAACCACATCCATAGGGCTTCCTCCATGCTCAAGAAGCCCAGAGATATTCCATAATATAGGATGATGCTCTTTTAATTCTAAAGGACGATCATGTATTTGAGCAAGGGGCTTTTCAAGTCCTACCGACGTTAAGGTTCCACTTAAACCGGCTAGGAAGCCCACAGCAATATCTGCTGGTTTCAATACTTCAAAATCAGTATTTTTATCCCATTCTATTTTCAAATGTTTTAAAAGAGAATCTATTGTTGCTTTCTCAATAGAAATACCTCTTCTTTTTAAATCATAAACAGATCTGCAAACAAGACATTCCCAAGAGTTGTTATCATCAACGGGAACTAGTTGGTAGCCATAATTGGGAGATGAATACTCTACTGAATCACTTTCTATAAATTTTCTTAACGCGTCTATATTTTCACTTACATCATCTATTCGCTTGCTGATACTTGTAAGAACAACGCCTATTTCATCATCTCTTCGCATTATATTCCCCCTCTAGCTCTTTGCGTACCCGCAACTCTTCTACTTTAGCCTCCTCTAAACCCAATCCTAGAACTTTTCTTAACTTATCAAGCTGTTCCTGTTTTTCTGGAATCTCTGATAAATCTTCATATACGCTGAAAAACGCCGTATTATACAGCTTCTTCTTCACAAAAAGATGGAGTTCATCACGACGTTTGTCTGAGACATTTAGCAGCTTAGCTATGGATTCAATTACCTGATTCTCAGACTCTGAAAAGCACCCATCTATATAGGATAACATATAGGCCAACATAACAGCTATTTCAGGACAACTTAGCTTTTGAAGTTCACTCTTTGATAAGACAAAATTTCCCGCGGTTAAATCTATAACAGTACCACCACTAAATAACTCAACCATATCGGATAAGAATTTACGCTCATCATCAGAGAAAACACCATCCGCTTTGGCCACATTCACTAGACAACCTATTAAAATCGGCAATTCCTCTGCCGTAATCTCAGCAGATCGGATGAGTACGTCATATTCTGTCATCATGATATGTACCTCCAGATTAACTTTTTACGTCACCATACTTCAGCAGATGTGAGATAACTATACCTCTGGATGACCCCGCTCATATTGTAACTTACCTTGAACCCCTGAAAAGCCCGTTTAAGTTCTTCTACCATACAACTCCGCCCAAGTAGATATCGTCTGCTCCTTCATCACCTCCGTATTTCCTTTACCCTCAACTGCCCATATCCCTTTACCTGAAAAAAACTCCATAAGCAAGACCATTTTCATCTATATTATGATTATGTTATTATATCACACAGACCAATGCAGCAAGGGATGTGTATGCTTCATGTAAAGTCAGATTTTTAAACTCTTTCCAGCAGCAACTGGGTCTATGTCTATTTTTTATTGACATCAGTCCTTTTAGATTATAAATGTAAACGCAGATTAACCCAAGGAGTCAGCTATGCTCTTGGTTTTAGCCGGCAATAAGGAGGCTGGTGTTTACTCTTACAGAGACTCAGAGAGGATCTACTCCTTCACATATACACAGAACAACCCAATTTCCCTGGTGATGCCCACTACAGAGAGCCTCTACATTAGCAAGTATGAAATGCTACCCATCTTTGACCAGTTCATGCCAGAAGGATGGCTGTACCAGGTGATGCTGAACCACCTGCGAAAGAGACTGGGAACCATAACAGACTACCAGGTCTTCAGAAGCCTGGCCCCAAACATAGAAGGCTTCCTCACCTTCAGGCTCAAGGGCAGAGGAGTTCCCCAAGGCGCCACGGCTCTGAATAGTATCGTCATAAAAGATCTCGTAGAGAACGACACAATGGATCTCTTCCACGAGCTGGTGAACGCATTTCTGCTGCGTTCCAGCATCTCAGGGGTTCAGCCCAAGGTTCTGGTGCCTGTGGAAGATAAGGCGGTGCTAAAAGGAGAAAACCACATAGTGAAGACCTTTGGAGAACAGTTTCCGGATCTTGCCAGAAACGAGTATCTCTGCCTGAGAGCCTGCGAACGGGCTGGTCTTCTCATTCCTGAAATCACTCTTTCTAAGCATGGTAGGTTTCTCATCGTAAAGAAGTTCACAGGGGGCTTGGGCTTCGAAGAGTTTTGCACACTCTTTGGCAAGACCAGTAAAGAGAAGTATCACGGCTCTTATGAGAGCATAGCAAAGGCCCTGGCTAAAGTTTCTTCCTCTCCTGAGAACGATCTGGAACTCTTCTACAAGTCGGTGGTGATGAGCTTTCTCTTGAAGAACGGAGATGCCCACCTCAAAAACTTCGGGGTTCTCTATTCATCCCCCACTACCGGAGACACAAGGCTTGCCCCTACTTACGATGTGGTCTGCACCGCGGTGTACATACCTTCTGACACCCCAGCCCTCACACTCTTCGGCAGAAAGGTCTGGCATTCCAGAGGAAAACTGCTCCAATTTGGGGAGGAGGCCTGCCTGCTTGATAGAAGAAAGGCTAAGGAGCTGTTTCAGGAATGCGAGGCCGGAGTTGGTTGGTTGAAGGACTATCTTGCCAGCAATCTAAGGGAAAACAAGAACGACTCTTTGGCCCTCAACATCTTGAAGGTATTAGAGTTTTCTTTATCAAAGAACCTGAAGAGAACATACAAGGAGCTGCCCCGTGAGCTGGACCTGCATTGGTAGTATG
>JALWOJ010000210.1 GCA_026995555.1 Acidilobaceae archaeon
CCTATTTACAATATTTGCGGCTATCTTCGCTCCTTATATAGCACCTTATCCTCAATCTGCAGGTCTTTATATAAACTTTAAGGAGGCTTACCAGCCACCTTCATGGAAACATCCTTTCGGGACAGACGCTTATGGGAGGGACGTCCTCAGTAGAATTATATTTGGATTTCGATATTCTTTACTCCTTGCTGCCGTTGTCCTCTCGCTAGCAGCACCACCAGGCATTATACTTGGCTTGATAGCTGGATACTATAGGGGAACTTGGGTAGATACGCTTATAATGAGAATAGCCGACATTTTCATCGCAGTCCCACCATTAGTTCTAGCTCTTGCTATATGTTCTGTACTAACACCCAACATATTCAATGCTATGATGGCAGTGACATTAATGTGGTGGCCTTGGTACACAAGATTAGTGTATAACATGGTATCTTCAATGAAGAATGAATATTATGTAATAGCTCTAGAACTAATGGGGGCAAAGAAAAGCTACATAATGTTTAAGGAAATTTTACCTAACTGTATAGGACCTATACTTACTAAGCTAACACTTGACGTTGGTTGGGTCATTCTGATAGGAGCAGCTCTTAGCTTTGTAGGTCTCGGAGCACAACCTCCAACTCCTGACCTAGGCACAATGGTTGCTGAAGGAGGACAATATTTACCTCAATATTGGTGGATAAGTGTCTTTCCAGCCCTTGCTATAGCATTCATCATACTTGGGTTCAACCTTTTGGGTGACGGTATAAGAGACATGTTTGCGGCAACAGAGAGGTGATAGAATGGCTGTTAAACCCCCGTTGTTGGACGTTAGAGACGTGTATGTTAGCTATAAGACTTACAGGGGTATTCTGAAGGTCCTCAATGGTGTCTCTTTCTATCTTAATGAAGGCGAGAGAATAGGATTTATAGGGGAGGCCGGAGGTGGAAAAACTACATTAATGAAAACAATACTAAGAATACTTCCTCCGAACGCTGTTGGGGTCAAAGGACAAGTCATCTACAGGGGGAAGATAGATCTCATGAAACTTAGTGAGAAAGAGATGAAGAAAATAAGGAGAAGAGGTATCTCTATGATATTTCAAGATCCTACTTCGGCCTTAAATCCAGTTTTTAAAATAGGAGAACAACTCATGGATATAATTAAATATAGCGGACTAGCCGAAGGGATCAAATTAAGTAAAAAAGAACTTAAGGAAAGGGCCATCAAGCTTTTAGAGGAAGCTAAGCTACCAGATCCTGAAAGAGTGTTTGACAGTTATCCTTTTCAGCTAAGTGGAGGAATGAGGCAAAGAGTAGTTATAGCAATGGCTTTAGCCTCGGCCAAAGAACTGCTTATAGCAGATGAACCAACAACAAATCTAGACGTAACAATTCAAGACCAGATCTTAAGATTAATTAATAATATAGTCGCCAAGAGGAAACTTTCGGTGATCTTAATAAGTCATGCATTGGGCGCTGTAAGGAGGATGACGGATAGGGTATACGTCCTTTATGCTGGAGAGATTATTGAAACGGCTGATAGTGATGAGCTTTTTAAGAATCCTCTTCATCCATATACAAAGGCTTTGATAGAGTCAGCTCCTAGACTTACTGGAGAGGGTATAGGGAAGGGAATAAGAGGTATGATGCCTGATTATGTAAACCCACCCTCAGGATGCAGGTTCCACCCCAGATGTGATTATACGATGCCAATATGCAAGGAGAGAAAGCCTCCTTTAATTGAGGTTAAGAAGGGACACTGGGTTGCATGTTGGCTTTACTACAAGAGGTGAGAAAAATGACGCTTTCATCTAAGGAAGTGGAGCCTATACTTCGTGTGGTTAACCTCAAAAAATATTTTAAAGTGAGTCTTGGGATTGTAAGAGCAGTTGATGGAATAAGCTTTGAGATAATGCCTGAGGAGACATTTGGTCTTATAGGTGAGTCAGGTTCAGGAAAGAGCACAACGGGACACGTCATAGTGGGCATGTACGCACCGACTTCTGGAAAGATATACTTCAAGGGCGTAGACATATCTACAACAGCGGATAAGAGGCCTAAGGAGATTAGAAAAGAGATACAGATAGTATTTCAAGATCCGGCATCCTCCTTAAATCCGAGTAAGACGGTCTTTGATATAGTGTCACTTCCGATAAGGCTCTACAAAGGGATAAAGGATAAAGATGAGCTTGAGGAGGAGGTAGCCAGGCTATTAGAGCTCGTGGAGCTTCCTCCAGAATACTATATGTATAGATATCCTAGAGAACTTGGAGGCGGTGAAAAACAGGCCGTTGCAATAGCTAGAGCCTTAGCAACAGAGCCCTCTTTTATAGTTCTCGACGAGCCGACGAGTGCTCTAGATGTTTCAATTCAAGCTAAAATAATTAGAACTTTATTGAACCTACAGGAAAAGTTCCATCTTTCATACCTCTTCATAACGCACGACTTAAGTTTAGCTAGGAATGTCACAAGAAGAACCGCTATAATGTATTTAGGTAAAATAGTGGAAATGGGTCCAACGGAGGAGATATTTAGGGAACCTTTACATCCATACACTCAAATGTTACTCTCTTCGATACCTGTAATAACTGATGAAGAGGAGAGGCTAAAACCAAAGGGAATAAGGTCCACTGGAGAGATAGGAAGCCCTATGAACCCGCCCTCAGGATGCAGGTTCCACCCCAGATGTCCATTTAAGCGTGATATCTGTATGAAAGAAGAACCTCCTTTAATTGAGGTTAAGAAGGGACACTGGGT
>JALWOJ010000211.1 GCA_026995555.1 Acidilobaceae archaeon
GTGCTGAGGTAATTGCTGTTGCATGTCCGATATGTAAGATAATGCTCAGCTCTGGGGCCACATCTGCAAACGTTGACATAAAGGTTATGGACATTGCTGAAATTTTGATGGAGAGCTTAGAGTGAAATGTTCTCAGAATATCCACTTGTATATTCTAACAATTAATAAGAGGTCATAAATTCTAGAATATCTTCTCTTGAAGGCATTTTATGTTTTTCTCTAGAAAACTACTAGTGACTCTATGCTGAAGTCTGTCATACGAATGATCTGCCTACGGCAGTCACTTTTCAAACTTCTTAATCTCTTTCTGAAATTTCCTAAGATCGTTCTTGATTATTAGCCTGGAGGGAAGTCTGCAAAAATGTTTAAGTTTGGAGCACATTCTCTCGAGCAGTCTGGATTTAAGCACTTTTCTTTGGCTTCAACTAAAGCTAACCATCTTCTTACAGTTAAGGAATTATTAAGATATGTTTTTATTTAGAAAATATCAAACTGGATAGGGTATCCAGAATAGAAGGAGGTGAATCAAGGTTATTCTTAGAAATCAGAAGGCCGTAAAGAACTTTACTGAGATCCTTGATTCGGCCAAATGGAGCTCTGTTCACTGGAAGTTATTTGCTGTTTTTGCAGACAACTACTTCTTCGATGGGATAATGTTTGCTGTTGCCCCTCTTCTCCTTTACCTAGTTGCCCCTTCAAGGGTTGTTCCAGCAATATTTGCACTGAACCTGATATCTGAATCGTTAGGAGCCATAATTTTGGGGAAGCTTTCCGATCTGTATGGCAGGTTAAAAATATTTGCACTTTCGATGACATTAGAGGCTGGAAGCATCATAGGCCTATTTTTACTTTACAAAAGCGTTCTTGCACTTGCAATATTTACAAGCCTAATAACGTTCAGTATAGGAGGAGAGTTTGGAGCCTCTTATGCAATGATGGCTGAGCTTACTCCTGCTAAACATAGAGGAAAGGCACTCCTTTTGGCAACGAACTTCTGGAACTTAGGGAGCGTGATGATAGCTACTCTCACAATATTTTATGTTAAGGCCTTTTCGAACCCTTCAATTCAAGTCAGATATCTGCTCATAACCGCCCTAGGAATCGCCCTCGGAGCAGGCCTTGCAAGGCTTACCCTGCCAGAGTCACCTAGGTGGCTTGTGTTGAATGGGAGGAAAGAGAAGGCAGAAAGGCTTGTGAGGTTAATATCGAAATATAAGGATAAGATTACCTTTAACCTTCCAAAGGAGAGCGGTATAGGCCTTAGGGAGGCTTTAAGCAGATATCTTTTCAGGTTCATAATACTTGCTGTGGTGACCCTCTCCATTTACATAACGTATGAGATAACTGCCTTTTACATACCTTATGCCCCAAAGTTTAGCTTTGGAGAGAAGGCTGTGGGCTACGTGATCCTTTACTCGAACCTGGGATCATTCTTGGGGGCGTTTGCATTAGTGCCCCTGATCGATAGAAGCAGGAAGATCTCTGCAACCTCAAGTCTCCTAGGAGGTTTGGTTACTTCAATATTTCTCCTTATAGCAAATGATCTTAAAAATGCAGATCTCTTCTATATAATGCTTTTTGTAAATATGGTCTTTAACGAGTGGGCCTGGGCAAGCCTTAGCGTGCTCGAGAGCGAGCTCTTTCCCACTGGAACAAGATCAGGTGTTATAGGGCTTTTGGTGTCGCTTCAGGGTATAAGTGGGGCTTCGATAGTTTACTTTGGTCTTAAGGGAAATGCAACAGATCTCTTCGTTTCGGTTATTGCTCTATGGCTTTTAGGCCTCATAGCTTCAATAATATGGCACAGGAGGGGGATTGAGTCTGCAAGGCTTGGAATAGAGGTTCTTGAGAAAAACATCTTAAAGAAGTTGCAAAGCTAAGGTTTCAAGCTTAAATATGTAAAGTTTTAACAAGAAACATCACTTTTCATATCAAAAAGGTTGAAAAGCTTTTGAAGGACAGGGCAAAATAAGGGAGGTATTTTATAGAAAGAGAACAAAGGAGTAGTAATACTCTTCCTGATATAATAAGAGATCATTATGATCATTCGTTCTGAGGTCTAGCTATTAAACTTTTTGGATTATATTTAAATGTCCCCCATCTCATATTAATTAACCTCATGGGGAGGAGAGGTCAAAGATTGACGGAACCTGGGGTAGGAGAGATAGATGATGTTGTTGAAAAGATAGCTATGAAGCTTCTTGCCCCAGGTCGTATAGATAGAGATATTATCATAAAGGAGATTAGGAGGGCTAAGAGGTTAGGCATTTACTGGAAGGTTCTGGATTCCATGGAGAGGGCCCTCCTTAAGGTTGCGATGCTCGCCTCAATAGATAGATATAAGCCTAGGAGTATGGCATCAAAGGCTATTGCCAAAGTTATAGCAAAGATCGAGCTAAACACAATGAGGGGGATAACTTTCATAACAGGCCTAAGGAGGGCCCTCTCCGTGGCCCAGCCCTCATTAGGGGGCTTTAGGTCCCTCCTCTCCTGGGTTAAGGAAAAAACTAATTATATCTTGTATTTGGGACGTAGCCTCCTGGCAGTTTATAATTACTTTGAACCACTAATGAGTGGAGGTTAAGACATGCAAGTATTAAATTTGCGTTAATGTGAAATTATGAGAAAGCTGGATGAATATGAATGTCTTGTTGAAAGATCTAGGAGGTTTTATGAGACTGCAGAGATGCAGATCGAGAAGGGGTTTTATGACTTAGCTGCCTTCAGCCTTGAG
>JALWOJ010000212.1 GCA_026995555.1 Acidilobaceae archaeon
CCACCGATAAAAAGTGCTATGCTTTTCGTTACGACCTTACCAAACCTTTATCCCTACAGGGACCTCCTCCGGAACAGGTAAGAGATACACCTTTCCGTTCTCATCCTCCCCAACGATGAGCATGCCCTGACTTTCAACGCCAGCAAGCTTCTTCGGCTTTAGGTTTAAAACAAATATGAACTTTCTCCCCTTCAACTCCTTCGGGGAGTACTGATCGGCTATTCCAGTCACTATCGTCCTTCTTTCTTTTCCAAAGTCAACTACAAGCTTTATCAGTTTCCTGGTCCTCCTTATTTTTTCGGCCTCAACAACCTTACCAACTCTCATATCAAACTTCCAGAACTCATCAACATCATATAGTTCCAAACTAATCTCACCACATGTCCTACTTCAAAAATAAAATTGCGCGTCTCAATTTTTATTTAATATCTTCCTGCTTGGCCATGGTAATTGGTCTGGCGGTGTAAAAGGTGGTACCACAGCAACTGACAGCCTTCATCATAGGTTACATAGCACTTATAGCTGTCGTGTTCAAGAAGGGTGGGGCTTTAAGGGCTATAGCCGCCCTCATAGTCGTTTACCTGGTTTATACTATAATCTGGCAGAGACCCTTCATTGCTCTTCAAAGCCTCATTGACTTAAAGAACTGGGTTAACCTTAGAGTTTTCATATATCTCTTCTTCAGCCTCTTTTTGGCGGGAGTCTTGAGAGAGGTTGGTTATCTAAACAAACTTGTTGAAAGCACCTCTGGAATCAGCTGCAGGTTTAGCTTTTTGGGCGTTCCAGCTCTCATAGGTCTCTTACCCATGCCCGGAGGTGCCCTAGTCTCTGCAATAGCTATGAAGGAGAAGTATCTTGACGAGGCAAAAATGACAAGGGAGTGGGCCTCCTATCTCAATTATTGGTTTAGACACATATGGGTTCCCTCATGGCCCCTGTTTCAGGCGATCCTTATAACATCAGCAGTCCTCGCTATAAGCCCTGCCAGCGTGATCAGCAGAACATGGTTTGGGACTGTAGGAGCGATAGTTGCAGGACTCATAGTTGCTGCCCCTGCCCTTATGAGATACACGTGCAAAGGTGGCTCCAGGAGCCTCCTCTTGTTCTTAGAGGCTCTATGGCCCTTCATTCTTTTAGCACTGCTAGTCTTCGTTGTCAAAATAGGGCTTCTCTACTCTCTGATATTAACCCTCCTTATAGTTCTCGCCATCACAAGGCCCTCGAGAAGGGCACTGTGGAACGCGCTAAAGCTGGCTACCTCACCAAGGCTTCAAGGGGTTCTTTTTGAAGCACTTTACCTCAAAGACCTTTTGGTTCTTACAAGGGCTCCAGAGGCCTTTTACACTGCAGCAATATCTGCAGGACTCCCATCAAAGGTTGTAGCTTATTCGGTTCCATTTATATTGGGACTTGCGGCTGGCGGGGAGAGCTTCTTTGCCGCGACAGCAATGCCTCTTCTCAAATCATATATCGTTCATGGCTCTTTGATAAACTCTCCCCTCCTCTTCATATCATTCCTAGGAGGGTACCTAGGAGTAATGGCCTCACCTGTCCACCTGTGCTTTGCCTTAACGGTAGAATACTATAAGGCTAGGGCCGGAAAGGTTTTAGCCCTTTCATTTCTAAGTGTTGTCCTTACGACTCTTCTAGCCGCTCCCCTAGGCCTGTGGATATTGAGGTGATCCAATGAACAAGGTTTATGTCAGCGGAGAGGGGTTAAAAAGGCTAAAAGAGGGGACAGGGATAGTCTACAATAAGTGGGTTAGAGGGCCTTCAAGCATTAGAGCGGGAGAGCCTGTCGAGGTGCTCTCAGAGGAGGGAGATCCTATTGCCTGTGCCCTCTGGGACCCAATAGGTCCTGTTGCCTTGAGGATCATTTTCCACAACAAATGTCCTTATAACGACATAAGATCTCTCCTGGAGCTTAAGCTTGAGGAGGCCCTCCTTGTTAGGGAGAGGTCTGGAATGAGGGACTTCGGCTCCTACAGACTTGTAAACAGCGATGGTGATCTGCTTTCAGGGCTAATAATTGATGTCTACAACGAGGAGGTTGCAGTTCTTCAGAGCAGCAGCCTTGCTGTAGATTCAAACATAGAAGTTATAGCTGAGATCCTTGAAAAAAGGTTGAGGATAAGGAATGTCTTTGAAAAGAGCACTCAGAGGAGTAGGAGAGATATAGGCCTTGAGCCTAGACAGAGGTGGATAAGGGGGAGGAAGGAAAAGGTCCTAATAGAGGAACATGGAGCAAAGTTTGTCGTTGATGTAGTTAATGGACAGAAGACGGGATTTTACCTTGATCAGAGGATGAACAGGCTTGAGCTTAGAAAGTACGTGAGACGTGGAGACAAGGTTCTTGATGTATTTTCATACACTGGAGGCTTCGGAATACATGCAATGCTTGAGGGAGCGAAGGAGGTCACGTTTGTCGAGGAGGATCCGAAGGCTGTCGAGCTACTCAAAGAGAATCTAAAGATGAACAACATCCAGAGGTACAAAATACTTAGTGGAAGCGTCTGGGAGGTAATGCCTAACATCAAGGAGAAGTTTGATATCGTTGTAGTTGATCCTCCAGCGTTTATACAGAGAGGAGATGAGGCTTCCATAAGGAGAGGGAAGAAGGCATACAAAAAGGCCTATGGACTCGCTCTTGAACGTGCAGATGAAGGTTCAATTGTTTTCCTAAGTAGCTGCAGCTACTTCTTAAAAAGGGAGGACTTCCTCTCTCTGATATCCTCGATCATCATATCTAGGGGCTTTAATTGCTACAGGATCCTTGGAGGGCTGAGAGGAGCCTCCCCGGATCACGTGTTGAGAGGAGAGGAGTATCTTGAGTATTTGAAGGCAACATTTGTTCACTTAAGCTCTTGTAGAAAACATTAATTTTGTTTGGTTAACCTAACAATTTTGGGGAAGCCTTAAAGATGAGTAAAGCTATTCCACATGGAAGGAGGGAGGAGGACTATCTGAAGACCCTTTATATGCTCTCGAGGGAGAGGAACGTAATTAGGGTAAGGGACCTATCAAGGGCTTTGGGTGTAAGACCCTCCTCCGCAGTTGAATATATTGAAAAGCTTGCAAAGAAGGGGCTTGTTGTGCATAGAAAGGGTGAATACATAGAGCTGACCCCTCAGGGCATTAAAGAGGGGGAGAGGCTTTATAAGAGATATGAGGCACTTATGAGGTTTCTTAAGGAGATACTTATGTTGCCTGAGGACATAGCTGCTGAGGATGCCTGCTATATAGAGCACGGACTTCATGACCTGACCCTTGAGAGGATAAGGCTCTTTCTCGAGTTTTTAGACATACACCTAAAGGAGAAGGGCAAAATAAACTTCCTAGAAAGGCTTAGAGAATATTATGTTAAAGGCAAGGTCCCTGAGAGCTGTACATAACAGCTTCCTCAAATCTTACATAATTTTATGACGGGATTAACACGGGAGAGCTGACTCGAGTATTATTTAGCATAGATCCCCATACTTTCTCCAGTTTCAATTAAAAGTTACTGGAGGCATAGATAGCTCCCTAAGTCCAAGGTGGTAATTATGGTTGTAAGCGTGCTGAAGAAGTTCTTCGGGAGACTATCTAATACAGGACAGCAGTGGGATGAAGGCGATGCAACAGATTACCTTAATGGAGTCGGGCTCGGTAGAGAGGTTGACTACGATGAAATAGCAGCAAACCTTGAGGTTAAGAGGTTAGAGCTTGAGCAGATGATGGGCTCCCTCATAAGTGAGGTCAAGGATTCATATTCGAAGATAGTTGACTCAATAAAGAGGGGGGATAGAGAGGGAGCCGAGCTCTTAGCCGCTGAGGTCGCAATGAAGAACACGTTGATAAAGGCGTTAGCTATGGTTTCAAAGCTACTAAAGCTCGCAGTGAGCAAGATAAGGACTGCTAAGAGTGTTGAGGAGCTTGCAAAGGTTCTGGGGCCCGCGGTCATCATGCTAAGGAACATAAATGAATACATGACCACCATGGCCCCTGAGGTTGCTGCCCAGCTCAGCGCAATAAAGGATGAGATTGAGAGGCTCTATGCCATACCTGGAATAAACGTTGAGCATGCAAGAATAAGGGGGATAACTGACCTAGTGCCAGAGTCGAAGGAGGTGCTGAGGAAGGCATACGAGGAGGCTTCTAAAGATCTGGAAAGGATCTTGCCTCCTCCGCCCGAGGAGGCGAGGGAGGTAAGACCTATAGATCTCGAAGAGCTTCAGGAGAGGCTTCTGAACTACATAAGGGAAAGGGGAGGAAGGATAAGCATAAGAAGGGCCGCTGAGGACCTTGGAGTATCTCAGGAGGCCATAAGGAAGGCCCTTTTCAGGCTCGAGGAGAGAGGGCTCATAAGGTTACATTTACCATCAAAACAACCCCAATAACACTATTCTTTATTAACTTGATGGCATAGGAATTATGAAGATATCACTTGTATAGTCTCCCCTTACTAATAGAAGGTAACCATCATAGGCCTCAAGCCTATCTCCTGGCCCTATCGGGACAGCCGGCATGACAGGGTTATAACTTCCCTCTTTTATTGTACTTCCTAGCACTAGATACTTGAATCCTCCGCCCTCAATGGCAAACCACAGCTCATTTTGATATAGTGTACACCCAACAAGCCTCAGATAGCTCAGGTTGTAAAGTATCCTTAGACCGTTGTTGCTGATGTCATATTCAAACACAGGAGTGCTGGCCTCCCCTTCCAAGGTGAAGTAAACCCTTAGGTTCTCTGCATCCAACGCTGAAGTCCCATAGGCATCCAAGGAGTAGCCTTCAATGCTAGTGCTGAAAACTATCGTTCCCGGATTGCTTTCATAAAGTTTCAGAACGATAACATCGTTGGCTTGGGTGTTATTGGCCACGACGACAGCTACACCATTAAAGGCTTCGAGCTTTACATAGGAAGTCTTAATGCCTAAGGAGTAACTTGAAAGCTGGGGGCTTTCAGACAGGCTCCCTATGTAGATGTAGAGGTTTCCAGAGCTCCTAGCTATTATCAACTTCTGGGTTATCGGGTCGTAGGAGAAGTCCTGATATCCATCAAACTTCATGTTAGATGGCAACGTTACGGTAAACCAGTAAGTTATTTCAGGTCCATTGCTTCCCGCAGTAACGTTATAGATGTCTATGTAGTTGGTCCCCCCACAGCCAACCATGAGCACGTAGTTGCCTCCGGGGACGTAACCTATAACGTTAAGCTCGTCAATGTCAAGCTCGAAGGGCTCGGTTGAGTTAAAGATTATCTTAAGATAAACTATATCATTATTAGGAGTTACACCTAAAGGAGCAGTTCCAGTTATCCACTCCCCTGGAGATGCGTAGGTACCATCATAAATCTTGATCCAAGTAGAGTTGTTGTTTGAGGCAAGAATCTCATAACTCCCGCTTACGTTAGCCTTAAATCTAAAAGTTACCTTAAGCCCTTGGGCTTTACTGCTTACATTGATTTCATCTACTAGTAGAGAGCTGTAGAACGTTGTAGTCGTTTTGCTTAGTTCGTATACATTTCCTCCAATAAGTACAGGAACTTCTGTTTCATTATAATAGATTATTTCCCTGAGGTTATCGTCTGAATCATAGAGCATTATTGTCCAATTCCATATTATTGGTTCTTTTAACACGTTGACTTCAGCAACTCCTAACGAATTAAAGTATCCATAACCCACTAAGGCTCCGGTAGCATTTAGAATCTCGATTTTCCACCCCTTCATGTTTAGAGGACTTGTAAAAGTTATGATTGCAGGATAAGATTTTGAAATTAAGAACATATCGAAGTAACCTTTTTGTCTATAAGTTGCTATTCCTGGGGTAAAATAGTAGAGTGGATACATATTGTTGTCACAATCAAGGGTTGTAACTATAGAGAAGTTGTCAGACTGAAACCCATAAAGCTCAATGGAATATCCTAGTGATGTAATATTAAGTATCATTTCGTACCATCCAGAAACGGTACCTAAGGATGTATCCTTAGCTATCGACCATCCAGTCCATATTCCCAATATGTTATATCCGTATCTACACCTAAGCTCCTCCTCTCTTGGAGCTATTGAAAAGTCGTACAGCGTTGAGCTCAACCATGATGTTTCATTTATTGCAAGGCCTAAGGATCCTTCTTTTTTTCCATACCCAGCTTTTAGTATTGTCAAAAGATAAAATCCCTTCGATGAAATAGTTTCTGGTGAAATATACAAAGCTACATATTCACCACTATTATATAGACTATTACCTGTTCCTTCGCTGTTCTGGTAGACTCCTCCATCATAAAGACCGTAAGTAGATCCCTGTTCCCAATCACCTCCAATAGTTTTCAAATTTAAGCTCCTTGAGAAATCATTGAAATAAACTGTGTTATTTTCGTAAATTTCTAAAGTGTATCTAGTTGTCACACTTAGCTTCCTCGATGTCAAACTGACATAATTTCCATCGGCCTTCTCTAGAGCCTTAATATCGTCTATTGGCCAAGCTTCAAGCACCTGACCTATTGTTACATTAAATTTAAGTGGACCAAGCCAGGTTTCTGTATGGTCCCCGCATGCTCTAATCAGGCTTTTTGTGGTTACGTTTGTAGTTGAAATATTAGAAGGAGACGCCACAATAATTCCCTTTGCGAATGACAAAAGATCCGAATATATCCTAGTTATTGGAACAAATGATGGCTGGTTCAGGTTTCCATACCCTTGGGCTGTGAAAGGTATTGTGAAGACGAAGTAGCTCTTCGAGTAGTCTATAGGGACGCTTGAGGTTATGTTCACCTCAAGGACATAACTGCTCCCCACAGAGACCCCTACAGGACTTCTGTAGGTCCTCACAAGGGTCAGCTCGTTCCCAGTAAAGCTGTAGAGGGCCGTGGAGATGTTTGTAATTATCGAGGGCATGGAGCTTGAGTTCAGGATGTAAGATTTTCCTCCCGTGTCGGTCAAAACCATTCCAACGATCTGAATTGGGTAGTTCATGGAGTTTATGAGGGCGAACCTGTAGCTGTTGCTGCTTGTTGAGACCCCTATGAGCCCCGCCCTCACCAAAGTTTTGCTCATCTGAAGGAGCCTCTGTCTCGTGTTCTCTATCTGGTTTATGACGGAGTAGCTCTGATTCACCCTCCTCATGAAGAGAAAGTGAAGGGCCAGAATTGTTACAAGCATAACAATAATTATCATAGCAATTATGCCGCCCAAGCCCCTCCTAGATCTCCTCATCATCCGACCACCTCAGCATAACCCAAAACTTTGCCGTAGTCAGTTACTATCAGGATCTCGTGATTGCCTGAAGAGGTCGTTGGGGAGGCAAAAGGTCCTATCTTAACCAGCTCATTAGCCCCAAGCTTTAGGGGGAGGCCGAAGCCTATGGGGTTTGCAGGGGTGTTATCGACAAATACATCGTATATTTCTGCCCCACCAGAGCTCGTTGCAACGAAGATCCAGAGCTCCCCGTTCGTCTTATTTATATAGGCCCTGATTATGACAAGGTTCTCGGTGGCCTCCTTTTGAGCCCTCATTAAGTTACTTGCTACTGCTGCCTCCTGATTGCTGAAGTAGTCTATTGCCGCTAGATAGACGGTGAGGCCTACCGCGACCGTTATCATTAGGACGAGGAGGGCTGAGAATATTTCGCTGATCCCCTTCTTATCCCTTCTCAAGACAAGCTTACCTAGATATATTTAATATAGTCCGAAACTTAAAAACATAACCTAGCCTATTAAGAGGATGTAGGTTGCGGTGAATACGTCCCTTCCTCGGTCATCCTCCGCGGAACCGCGGCGTCTCGAGGATCACTTTAAGCCTAATTCTCTAGAAGGTTAATTAGTTTGCTTCGGTACTACCGCCTCTTCTCCCCCTTATTACTTAAAGGTCAGCTAAGAACTTCAAAGGTGAGGTGATTATTGAGCGGAGCCAGGGCTGTACTCCTCGAGACTGCAAGAAGATATGCACTAGCATATAAGGAGGCTGAGGTTAGGGGAGACTATGAGACCGCTATCGTTAATCTCAAGAGGAGTGTTGAAGCCCTTGAGGACTTTTTAAGGCTTTATCCTGATGACCTCCTGGCACCCAGGGTCAGAAAGCTCATCCTTCAATATAAGGACAGGATCAAGATGCTCGAGAGGAAAATGCTCGTGGTGGCCTCAGCTGGCAACGGAGAAGAGGAATATGAGGTTGAGATAAATGAGCAAAAGGAGAAGAGCAACGGCGTCAGGACCCCTCCTGAGTTCGTGCTTAAGGAAAAGCCTGACGTAACCTTTGACGACATAGCAGGCCTTGAGGACGCGAAGCAGGCAATAAAGGAGGCGATAATTTATCCGATAAGGAGGCCAGATCTCTTCCCCCTAGGCTGGCCGAGAGGTATCCTCCTCTACGGACCTCCGGGGACCGGGAAGACAATGCTTGCTGCGGCCGTTGCAAATGAGATCGATGGGGAGTTCCTCTACGTTGATGCAGCGAGCATAATGAGCAAATGGCTTGGGGAGGGAGAGAGGAACGTGAAGAAGCTGTTCTCCTACGCAAGATCAAGGGCAAAGGAGGGAGTTCCGGTCATAATATTCATTGACGAGATAGATGCACTTCTAGGCGTTCACACTGCTGAGATCGGGGGTGAGGTGAGGGTTAGGAACCAGTTCCTTAAGGAGATGGACGGGATCCAGGATAAGAGCAGCAACCTGCACGTCTATGTGATAGGCGCGACCAACAAGCCCTGGAAGCTAGATGAGCCATTCATAAGGAGGTTCCAGAAGAGGATCTACGTCCCCCTCCCGGACTTCAAGGCAAGAAGGAAACTGCTTGAGCTCCTGACCAGGAAGATAAGACTTGCCCCTGACGTTGATTTGGATGAGCTTGCGAGAATTCTTGATGGCTACTCTGGAAGCGACATAAGGGACATCGTTCAGGGGGCCTACATGAGGGTCGTTAGGGAGCTGTTTGAGAGTGGGAAGGAGGGAGAGCCCAGACCAGTTACGATGGAGGACTTCAAGGAGATAATAAGGAGGAGGAAGCCTAGCGTTGATAAGAATATGCTTAAACTCTTTGAGGAGTGGAGAAGGAGATTTGAGGCACTCTAACCTTAATACTAACTTGCTCAAAATGTTTCAACCCCCCGGTTAACACGGTGTACCTTATGGAGGCAGCCCTCATTGGAGGGATAGGATTCATAGGGGTTAACGTTGCTGAGGAGATGATCAAAAGGGGTTGGAAGGTCATAATAGTTTCGAGAAGGACTTCAGTGAGGAAAAGACCTCTAATTTATAATCATCTTAAAAACCTTAAGGTCTCCTTTATGTTCGTTGACAAAATAGACTATGAAGCTATAAAAGATCTTTCTCCTGACGTCTTCGTTTACCTTATAGGGAAGATCTCCGGAACGAAGAGAGAGCTTTGGGAGTCCCACGTAGAAATTTTAAAAGATGTAATAGGGGTTGCTGGAAGCTCCGGGTCAAAGATCATTTACATGAGTGCAATATCCTCCTTAGGAGATGTCAAGGGAAAGGGGAAGGGAGACGTAATATATGAGGAGGAGAAGCATCTCGATCCAGACGTACATTTTCAGAGGAACGATTTCGAGAGAAGCAAGGCTGAGGGGGAGAGGACCCTCGTTGGCTCAGATAGAGTGTTAAAGGGGAGGTGGACAATAATAAGGCCAGGACTTGTTACGGGAAGGTGGGCATATCATATTGAATGGAGATCTATTAGTGCCCTAGCAAGAATTGGGCTAGGATTGAGGCTTTATCCCGTTCCCATAACCTGCGTTGAAGACCTCTCCAAACTTGTTGCTGAAGCTTCCGAGGGAGAGTACAACTCCCTGTGGATAAACACCGTTTCCAAAAACACGGATCTGAAAGAGGTCTCGGAAACCATTTGCAGGTCTTTAAGTCCCTTCAAGAGATGTGCCAGCCTGAACGCTAGGACCCTCATTAAAGTGAGCCCGGGTATAGGCCCACTAAGGGTTGTGAAGGATCTGGTCTCAAGGTCCTATATTTATAGGTCAAAACACCTTAAGGGCTTCGAGTTGGAAAGCGTAGAGAAGTGCATAGAGAATTATGTGAAGTGGCTGAAGAGGTACGTCTGTAGGTTCTAAGTTCGAGAGGAATAAACCCTTATGCCAACCTCCTCAGCTAGCTTCAAAGCTTTGCTCTTTATCGAGGGAGCTATAACCACTAACGTGGGCCTTACTCCCTTAACCTTCTCGTAGAGCTCACCTATCCTCTTAAGCTCCAAGATGTCCCCTGTATCCACACTAGACTTGATCTCAACAATTATGTGCTCATTGCCCTTTATAACGAGATCAGCCTCCACAACACTTGGATGACCGTAAACGTAGCCCTCCGAATCAAAATATATCCACCTCTCAACTTTTCTAACGTTAAGTATCTCCTCAACTATTCCCTTCATAGCGTTTCTAAAGGCTTCTTCGGAGACTAGGCCCCAGCGATTTCCTAAAGCCATTAAGGACCTCTCGAGGTTATCGATCCTTCTGCTCTGTTCGATCACAGCCCTGCTTAGTTCCTCGATCCTTCTGCTCTGTTCCATTATCGCCCTACTCAACTCCTCAATTCTCTTGCTATGATCTGCCAGGATCTTGTCGTGTTCCTCAAGTCTTTTTTCAATTCTTTCAAGCCTCTCAAGGATCTCCTTGAGCCCTATGGCTCCGGCAATAGCTAGCCTGAACTCCCTGTCAGTTTCAATGGTCCTCAGTATTCTCTCCTTTTCCTCTTTTGTGAGCAGCCCCTCAGACATAATGGGACCTCCTTTCGATACACTATCAAAGTTAAGATAGAATAATGAGAGTTATAAGCTCTTAGGGGAGCTTACCCTCAACTATCATCTTGGCTATTTCAGCAAACCCCCTTCCTCCAGGCTTGGAGGCAATGTATCGAGCCTTTGCCTTTGCCTGAGGATCTGCATCTGAAGGCGTTGCTGAGAAGCCTAGGGCCTCAAACAAGGGTATATCATTTTCCCCATCGCCGACAGCGACAGCCTCGCTTCTGTCGACATTCAAGATCTTCAGAACGACCTCAGCACCCCTGGCCTTAGAGGTTCCTTTTGGAGCTATATGATAGGCATAGCCAGTAACTATAGCGACATAGTTTCCATACTTAGCAACTATCTCCTCAACCTTAGCCCTTAGGTTGGGATCCTTTCTAGGATCCAGAAACGCTATGTCATGATATCTATATGGATTCTGCCAGCTGGGCCTCAGCCCCAAGGACTTAAGCTCATAAAAAAGTTCCTTTGGAGGCTTTCCCTCACAAACATGAATTATCTCCCAACTCTCCCTGTCGAATATTGTGCAGCCGTTTTCGGCAATTATTGGCCCAGAGCTTCCAATATATCTTGCAAGGCCTGCGGCGACAGGAACACTGTTTCCAGTTGCAAGGGAAACCTTTATTCCATTCTCCTCGAGGAGTCTGATCGCATTTATGGCATCAACGTCCAATAGGAGATCTCCCCTCCTCCTAGTGAGAGTTCCGTCAATGTCGCTGATCACAAGCTTCACTCTAGCCACGTGTCGTCACCTCTGAATCAAAGCATTTCTCTCTGACAGAGATCGCCAAATTAAATCATGTGGCTACGATCTCCTTTTGAAGAAAGCGCTCAAAAGAAGCCTCGGAAACTCCTTCCACGTCAATAAACTTATTTCTTATGTTCTTATACACCTCCATGTACCTTCTTAAATAGTACTGGTATCCTTCCTTGAACCAGTCATTAGGAACTGGAAAGTATTTGTAGAGCGTTCTTCTCCAGGCCTCCAGGAGAAGAGGTTTTAATCCCAAATATTCTGCTGCGCTTGTGACCGCTGAGTACTCATCCTTAATCTTCATCAGCCACTCATATCCTTTATCACATCTGTTAACATGATGATCAATGATTATCTTGTCAGCACCCTTAGCCAGGAGAGATAGGTTCCTCTCAGCCCTCTCCAGGAGGAGCTTAACTAAACTCTCATTGTTTAGATATCTATAAAGAGGAGGACCGTCTGTGATCACGATCTCCGGCCTCACGCTCTTTAAAGCTATCGGCACCTCATCAACCAGAAGACCTGTATCGCTCAGATGAGCAACCTTAACGCCGAGATCCACAGCCACTATGTTAACATACGATTTACTGAGGCCGTGAGGAAATGGCCCTAAGACCTTTATGGGCCCTAATGTGCACTCCTTCTCTTTAATAACCAACACGTTATTCTTATAAATTTCTTTTATTTTACTGAGCCTCACTTTCTCTCTGGTGTTCAGAAACTTATCTGAAGGAGCCAGTATCTTTGCAGAAACGTTTATTTCAAGGTCGTATAGGTTTAGCTGAAAGGGATTGGCGTTGTAGAGGGGAACATGATCTCCGTGCATGTGCGTTAAAATTATGTACTTTGCTTCCTTCCAGCACCTCTTAATCTTCGATCTTACTAAGTCTCCAGCAATAGCTTGAACTGGATGAGGATGAAGGTGCCACCTTGTAAATCCCAAAGCTACGCCTGGATCTATTAGAACGTACTCATCCTTATCCTTTATGCAAGATGAAAGCCCCCTAACTCCTAAGCTCTCGGTTCCAAGAACTTCCACTACCGCCATTCTTTACGCCTTAATGACAGTTTCCCATTAACTTCGCAGCTAATACTACAATTCCTTCAAAACTTCTATAGCAAATGCCAGAGGTAATATTTTAAATGTACTCAAGGAGTTGAAAGAAGGATTAGCAGATAAAGGAGCTAGGTCATTAAAATATACTGGGGAAAGGGCTTGGGAGTTAATCTTAGAGATCTTATACCGTCAGAGGCAAAGATGGAGGTGGAGCTTAAGGCGTTAAAGGGAAGGGAGGTTGCCCTAGATGCCTACAACATGCTGTATCAGTTCCTCGCTGCGATAAGGCAGCCTGATGGAACCCCCCTAATGGACAGTCACGGAAGGGTTACAAGTCACCTTAGCGGTCTATTTTACAGGACCATAAACTTAGTTGAGGAGGGAATAAAGCCCGTATTTGTGTTTGATGGAAAGCCTCCCGAGATGAAGAAGAGGGAGATCGAGGAGAGAATAAAGAGGAGGGAGGAGGCAGCAAGCAAGTACAGACAGGCGGTTGAACTTGGGAGGCTTGATGAGGCCAGAAAATATGCGCAGGCAACGGGAAGGCTGACTAATGACATGGTTGAGGAGTCCAAGAGGCTTCTGGAGGCTATGGGAATGCCTGTAGTTCAGGCACCAGCCGATGGCGAGGCCCAAGCGGCCTGTATGGCGGCCTGGGGAGACGTGTGGGCCGCAGGAAGCCAGGACTATGACAGCCTCCTCTTCGGTGCGCCAAGGCTTGTGAGAAACTTAGCTATAACTGGAAGGAGGAAGCTTCCTGGGAGGGATGAATATGTTGAAATAAAGCCCGAGCTAATAGAGCTTGAGAAGTTGCTCAAATCATTGGGTATAACAAGGGATCATCTAATTGTCATAGGGATCCTTCTCGGAACCGACTTTAACCCTGGAGGAGTTAAAGGCTATGGACCCAAGACTGCCCTAAAGTTCGTCAAGAGCATAGGCGATCCTTTGAAGGTCCTTAAAGTAGTTCCTAAAGTCGAGGGAGAGGCCGATCCCTCTGAGATATTCAAGTACTTTAAAGAGCCTCCATGCACGAAGGAGTACAAAATCTCTTGGAGGGAGCCTGATCCAGAGAAGATAAAGACTATTCTTGTAGATGAACATGATTTCAATATTGAAAGGGTTGAGAAGGGAATATCAAGGCTTAAGAAGGCCTATAGGGAAAACCTGAGAGGAAGAATATCAAGGCTTGATGCGTGGTTCAAGGGGTGAAGCGTCCTTCAATGAGATTAAGAGTATTAGTTAGAAGCAAAAGGGATGCTGATGCAGTAAGGTCAACGATCAAAATATTCAATATCGAAGATCTCGAGGTAAAGGCACTGGGAGGTCTTAGAGGGGATAAGTTAGCGGAGAAGGTGCTTGATGAGGTAGAACCATTTACCATAGTTCTCCTGGGGAGGGAGGACTCTGAAGTTGCAGAACAGATAAAGAATTTCTTGCCCCCATTCTCTGAAATAATAGTTTCAAAGACGAAAAGAATAAGAAATAGTGTTCCAAGCCAGATACTTTCCCTAATAAATAAGGGGAGAGCCTCAATAAGGCTCTTCACATCATGGAGGAAAGCCTATGTTCTTTCTAGGTTTGAGAATGCTAAACCCCTAAATTTTCCTAACGATCCCCAAGGGGACAACTTCTTCATATATGGAAGGGGAAGGGAGTTCCTTTCCGACCTTTTAGGGCTAGAGATCGGAGATGTTCTCCTATCCTTCAAGCTGTCAGAGGGCCATCATGAGATCTTTCTAGGCCCAAACCTCCTAGCAAGAGTTTATATAGGACAAAATATAGGAGAGCTTAAGGTTGAAGAGATCTTTAATGTGGAAAACAATAAGGGACCCAAGCTGAAGGATGTTATTGAAGCTAATAAACCTATCTTAGAGGTTCTCGAGAGGAGATCAGAAATCATCCTCCAAGATCTGGGAGATGATGCAGACACTATAATAGTTCCCTGGAGTGGAGGGAAGGACTCAACAGCGGCCCTTCTCCTCTCCTTAAAAGTGTTTGGGAGGGACAGGGTTAGACCTGTCTATATAGATACAGGAGTGGACTTCTTTGAGAACAGAGACTATATTGAAAAGATCTCCTCCATCCTCAAGATGGATTATTATGTCTATAAGGCTGACGTCGATAAAAAGTTGCTGAATGGAAGTCCTTTACCCACGCCAAAGCATAGATGGTGTACATATAGAAAGCTCTTAGCTTTAAGAAGGGCGTTCAGGGAGCTCTCCAAAGGAAAGACTCTAATTGTTGTTGGAGACAGGGATGCCGAGTCCGATGCTAGGGCTAGAAGACCCATGCTTAGAATTGACAGCAGTGGCCTTCCTGTGATAGCACCACTAAAGCTTTGGGGAGGAGCACATGTCGAAGCTTACATACTTTCTAAAGGACTCCCCCTTAACCCACTTTATGAAATGGGATTCTACAGGATCGGTTGTTATATCTGCTTCTCCCTAAGGTCTTGGGAGCTCGAAATAATGCTAAGAAGAGGCCTGATAGATAGGATAGTTAGAAGAAGGCCTGAACATAAAGATATCATGGATATGTTTCTGAGGTCAAAGAAGATCCTTAGCGACCTCAAATAGGTAAATGGCTGTTGCCAGATCGAGAGCTGCTGTGCCGACGGACTTGTATAACCATAACTCCTTAGGTTTGCAGTTCCTTTCTCCCCTGAGGATCTCACTCAGCTCAACTACCTCAAACTTCACATTATTCTTAATAGCCTCTTCCACGCATCCAGCCTCATTGAGAACGCCCTCTCTAGTATCGGCTAATATACATCCAGCCCTCTCTATAGCTTTTATATCAACCTCCTTGATGGGTTTTGGAGCTCCAATGCTTGCAATTCTTGAGCCAACCTTAAGGTAACTTCCTTTAATCAAAGGCCTTCTGCTGGTTGTCGCTGAGACTATGACATCAGATTCCCTGAGGAGTTTTTCGATCTCAACAACTTCTCCCCCGATGTCTTTTGCAAGCCTAGACGCTCTCCCTTCATCAATGTCATAAATAAGATATTTATCGAAAGAAAATGCGCTTCTCAGCACGTTGGCATGATAGGTTCCCTGAAAACCTGCCCCCACAATTCCTAAAGTGCCCCCTTTGGCCCCCATAACCTTTAACGCTAGGGCTGTGGTTGCTGCAGTCCTCCAGCCGGTAAAACTAGAGGCTGGCACCTCCATTAGCGGTTCCCCTGTCTCAGCATCAAAGAGCAACACGATCCCCCTAACTAGAGGCAAACCCCTTTTCGGGTTGTTAGGATAAATACCAACTATCTTGACAACATAGTACCCAAGTCCCCCAGCAAGCATGGTGCTGAACCAAGATCCTCTCTCCTCAACGCTTGGCCTCATGGGAGCCTTAGCTCCCTTTTTAAGTATCTCCTCCACCTTTTTAATCAGATCCTGAGGCTTAACAAGTTCATCAACCTGCTTATCAGTAAGAACTACTTTAGACAAGGCTGGCACCTAATTTTAATATGAGACCTTTACCTCTTTTAAACTAATGGAGGGAGGAGGAGACCATGTTTAGCTTGAACCCTAGGGACCTTAAAAAGATGCTCAAGAGAATGGGAATAAGTATGGAGGAGATAGAGGCTGAGGAGATAGTCATAAAGCTTCCGCAGGGCAAAAGGCTTGTAATAGAGTCACCAAACAGCGTTGCTTTAATGAGGGCCAAGGGACAGCCAAACATGATTTACATAATAGGAGGTAGCATGAGAGAAGAGGCTGAGGAGGTCAAGGAGGAAACACCCGCATTTACCGAGGACGACGTAAAGCTTGTTGCAGAGCAGGCAGGAGTCTCGCTGGAGGAGGCAAGAAAGGCCCTAGAGGAAACTAATGGTGACATAGCTGAGGCGATATTGAGGTTAAAGGGCGCATAAACATGTTCAGACATTGAATGAAAAGGTAATCGGTTCGGAGGCCTTCCTTAATGACCTTATGAGCTCGTCAAGATCCTTAGCTAAACTCAGGATAAAGGGTATCCCCTCAGTTTTTGCAAGCTCTATGGCAAGAGGATCAACGTTTTCTCTAGGTCCATGAATTACGACCATGGAAGGTTTGACGGGAGAAACCCTTACCGCCACCATGGGACTTCTCCCGAGCCTGACTCCAGTAAACACTACTGCCCTTTCGGTTGTCGTTCCAAGAAGGGTATAGAACCTAACCCCGCTAAGGCTCAATATGGCCTTTATACTATCAATAACCGTGTAGCCATAGACTTTTCTCTCAATGGGAAACTCTGGAGCGAGTATAACTCCTTTAACGAGCCCTGCAACCTCCTCAACTGATAAGGGCCTTATGAAGTCCCTCATATCTATTACCACTCCTGGAGGTATTCCTATGCTCCTTGCTATGCTTCTAACTCTATTCCATCCCCTCGTCGCATCTATGCCTATTAGGGCCTCGACGAACCTCCTTATGAACTTAGCTCCAGGACTCCTTCTCCCCTTTTCATAATCACTTATAACGCTTGCAGAGACCCCCATTGTCTTTGCAAGCTCGACCTGGGACACCTTGAAGTACTCCCTCCACTTCTTTAGGGCTAAGGACGGATTGCTACTATATGCTATATCTCCTGCTATCCTCTTTGCTATTATTGTTATCATATAATCTGTTATGGAGCTTTTCTCAACCAACTCAGTGAACCCCTAAAGGTGGTGGGCCCGCCGGGATTTGAACCCGGGACCACGGGGTCCCGAGTCGGGCGCCAACCCCCTAAAGGGCTCGGCGTACCCCGCATCCTAGCCAGGCTAGACGACGGGCCCCTGGAGATAAGGAGAAAGAAAAAGGGATATAAAGGATACTGTTGATTTGAGCTTGAAGATCACCTTCTGAGTCTTGGGTTCAGTATGGTATCTAGTGCATAGCCCAGGAGGACGAATGACAGACCCACTATTGCTATTGCAAGCCCTGGTGGCACTACCCACCACCAAGCTCCCGAGAGAACAGCGCCTCCAGCCTGTGCGTCATGAAGTATTTTGCCCCAAGTAACTACGTTTGGATCCCCAAGCCCCAGGAAGCTAAGGCCTGCCTCGGTCAATATGGCCCCAGGAACTCCAAGGGCTATGCTCGCAAACGTATAGGGCAGAACCTGGGGGAATATGTACCTGAATATTATTCTTCCATGATCAACTCCAACAGCCCTAGCGGCCTCAACATATAAGTTCTCTCTAAGCTGTAAGGCCATACTTCTCACTGTGAACACTATACCTACCCAGCCGAAAACTATAAGCAACACTATAACGTTCCATATGCTTCTTCCAACATAATATGACAGGAGAATTAGCAGTGGCAAGACTGGCAGCGAGTATATGACCTGTGCAAGCCTATTGAGGACAGCATCCACTTTTCCTCCATAGTATCCCGAGATAACTCCATATATAACTCCGATAAGAGTTGATATCGTGCTGGCCATCAGACCCACTATGAGGGCCCACCTGGTCCCATAGAGCACTCCTTGCCACAGATCTCTGCCATAAGGAGAGCTTGCCGAGATCCTGTCCGTTCCAAGAATCCCGTAGGCCCCCTGAAATATGGCCTTCTTAATTGTGACGGGAGGCTGACTTGGCACACCTTTTGTCTGGTTATAGGCAACGAGCTCCAAAACCAATATATGATAAGTTCCCTTGAGGCTTGGACCCTTTCCAGCTAGCATCTGAGGGTTCATCTTCTTGAACAAGGCCTTTCCGAACCTGTAGAAGAAGCCTGGTGAGTATGTAAGGTTAAAGGGTTCCATAAACGGTTTGAGTATCCCAAGCTTGAAGTTTATTCTCGTCTCCTTTGAAAGCTGGTTGACGAAGTTTGAGAGTCTAAACTCCTCAAAGCTGGTTATCTGGTTTTTACCATATATTGCTAAGCCGTAGTAGCTCCAGGCATCCATGCTCCTACCAGCATTTATTATCTTAAAGTAGTTGTTTAGGTTGAAGAGGAAGGCACAGTAAGAGCCACAAGTCCCATTCCTTATTATAGATTCGCTTAGCTTTGTAACTGTCTTGTAGTTTAGAGGGGCCAGAGGGACTGCGAGACCGTCAGGTCTCACAAAAATTATTAAGACGCCCGCCTGAGTCAAGTATGGGCTTGCGGGCCTCTGATTCCACCTGATGACAACATCAGTTGGAGGTATGTCGGCTTTATAGTTGTATTTTATATCAAAAGCTATTACTTCGAGGCGATCTCCATAAGTTTGACTTAAACCTAACCTCATGTTCTTCAGTATGGGATTTGTCTTCCACTGGTTCTTCGGAATGGACTTTGCATAAGCTGAAAGATACTTGTAAAGCTGCGGATTGGTATATTTCAGCAGCTCCAGTGCAGCTGACGTGTTAGTTCTTATATTTTTAAGATCAACCAAGATCATCTCCCTTGGCTTAACGAATTTCGTTATCGGCCACTTCTTCGATGAGATCAAGTTTATCCATTCTGGAGGCGCAAGGGCAGGCAGACCCTTCTCGGCGATATATGTTGCGTTGTTCCAGTTCTTGATGTCATTATAGTTGCCTATCACAGGGAAGGCTACAGCTATAATAACAAGAATGATTATCAGTGCGAGACCAGTCATTCCAGTGGCACTTCTCTTAAACTGATTCCAAAACTCCATAAAGGATGCTAAGCTTCTCCTGAAGCTCGCTGAGGTGCTTCCATAGGACTCCTTTATTGATGAACCGACATTCGACTTCCTCTCCTTCTTTTCATTACCTTTGCTCACGTCCTCCTCCCCCCAATCCTAACTCTAGGATCTAACAACATGTAGATGAAGTCAAGCGTAGTTATTACTATGACAAACAGGAAGACCAAGAGATAGGTCTGCGCAACAAGAACGCCCTGATCTCCACTGTTAAGGGCTATCCAGTAGGTATAGCCCATTCCAGGCCACTGGAAAACTATCTCAGTTATTATAGCTCCTCCCAACGCACCTACAAGGCCTAAAGCGCTCATCGTTACGAGAGGGGGGCTCGCTGCCCTGAATACATGTTTGTAAAGGACAAGCCTCTCCGGAAGCCCTTTAGCCCTTAAGACCGTAACGAAGTCCTCAGTAAGCACATTTATCACAATGTTCCTAATTATGTATGCCCATCCTCCGAAGAGCACAAGAACTATTGTTATGAGTGGAAGGGCCATGTAGTACAGCCAAGTTTCAAAATATAGGGCGTAGTAGTGTAGGTAGCCTCCAGGATTGTGGAGAAAGCCCTGCGCTAGAACTGCGGCAAACTCCCTATGAAGCTTACCGAGGGCACTATAAACGTCTATGGAAGCCAGCGGGAATATCTTGTATTTGTAGGCAAAGATGTAAAGCATTAGCATGCCAACCCACCACATTGGAAGGCTTGCGGAGAGCATTGCAATTATTGATATTGTCTTATCGTAAAGGGAGCCAGCTCTTCTGGCCGCCTGAAAGCCCAAATATATCCCTATAAGTATGACTATTATCTCTGCGGTGAAGAATAAGATTATTGTTGGAACCAGAGCCCTCTCGACAACCTGAGCGGCGTTATCTCCCCCTCTAGGATACGTAACATCAGGGCTCTTGGGAAATGCACCAAACTTAAGCAAAAATGTATCCTTCACATATTTAAAGACCCTATAGATTGCAGGCTCGTTTAAGCCATACTTTTCATAAACAAGCATCTTTATCTGTGTATAGTTATAAGGCTTGCCCTGTCTGACTAAAGCTTGTATCTCTTGTTGTATCTCCTGTTGTGCTAGTCCCTTTAGGTATTTGTATCCATAGGCCACAAAGATTCCAGATATAAGGGCTGAGGCGAAGAACAGAACTATTACAGCATTAAGTATGCTATTCGCTATGGTTCTGCCAAGCCCGCTTCCATCAGCCATCTGCTTACACCACCAAGATGCGTGAGGAAGCGTCCAGAAGCCCTGTTCTCAAACCTCTGGGAGTTCAATCTTTTAGGAAAAGACTAGAAAATTAATATTTTTAATAAAATCTGCGCAAAAAAGAAAAGTTAATTATTTTAAGAGAAAAAAAGAATTGATTAGCTAACTTTAACCTCTCCTCAGCAGCCAGACCGCGATCGCGATTATTATTATGATTATCACTACAACCGCAGTAATGACTGCTGCCCTGCTTCTTTTTGTTGTGGTTGTTGTAGTACTTGTTGTGGTTGTGGTGGAAGTTGTTGAGGTGGTCGAGGTGGTTGTGGTTGTGGAAGATGTTGTGGATGTTGTCGTGGTGCTGGTGGTTGTGGAGGTTGTTGTGGATGAAGTTGTTGTAGTACTTGTTGTGGTTGTGGTGGAAGTTGTACTTGTTGTGGTAGTACTGGTTGTGGAGGTTGTTGATGTTGTGGTTGTGGAGGTTAACATACCTAAGCTTGTAAGTATTACCGAGGCCGTATAGACGGTCGCGCTCTTCGAGGAGCTGACGAAGAGCGCGATCACATAGGTTCCAGGCTTCTTGAGATACTCTGCTGTGAAGGATGACGGCAAAGTTATTGTGACGGTCCCAGCGCTGTACTTTATGTAATCTGAGGGTATCTTAGCCACCTCCTTATAAGTTACCTTTCCTGTTGTAGCATTTTTGACTGGGATCTCGAGAAGAGCTATCACGCTTACACTGCTTGGTGTTGTCTCAAGGTAGCTTGGCGCCAGTCTATAAAGCTTTGTGTTGAAGGTTATCTGTAACGGCGTTCCTGCAACAACTACAGAGGGGGCCTTTAGGTTTGACACGCCTATTGTCCAGACCTCTAGCTTTGTGTTCCAGTATCCAGGCTTAAATGGATAGCCTTTGAACCACTTCAAAACTATCTTGTGTGTTGTCGGGTTGTAGCTAACAACATAGTATGGACCGTTCGATATGAAGGCATGGCCATAAGTGTCTATAAAGTTGATTGCGTTCTGATAAGCCTGGCTGACGCTGTAATTTAGGTAATTCTGATAGCCAGGATATGTTGATATGTATGGAGGTATGTAGTTCTCTGACTTGAGTATCTCTAACGCCTTCTTGACGTCCTGAGCCATGTCGGGCTTTAAGAAGTTTATACCAGTCATCCTACCCTCTCTGTCTACCCATCCATAAGGCAGGCCTGAGCCCTTATACTTCCAGTGATGCACTATCATGTACTCCGCTGCACTCATCACATACCATGGCATTGTCGGGAAGATAAGTATGTTATACAATATCAGGCCTGGAGTGACGTCCAGATAGTTCGTATAGATAACTAAAGTGTCCGGACCAACAACCTTAATACCCTTGATCAGGCTCATGGTATATGCCATGTTCTGGGCGATCTCAGGATCATAGTAGGGATCTGTCTTATTGTTCTTGTGGGTCCACTTCCAGTAGAAGGCGTACCAGTACAGGAAGTCTGCCATGGTCATAGGTGTTCCATCGTGCCACTTGCCCATATAGAACTTAACAGTAACCTTTACCGGAGCTGTTCCCTTCATTGGGACCCATTTCCACTCAGAGGCATTGAAGACATAACCTCCAGTAAAGCTGCCGTATTGTACAGTGTAGTTTGCAACTCTTACAGGAAGTATCTTTCCTGTGCTGGGGCTTGGATATACCCCAAAGTCAAAGACCAGCTGACCTATTGTCATGCTATAGACATCGCTGAAGCCTAAAACGGGGTTCCATGGGCTCATGAAGAGGGCTCCTGTGGATGAATATTCTATAACGGTTGCCTTACCGTCAGGAGTCTGTAGTGTCCTTAAGGCCCATGGAGTCCAAAGGCCGCTGACAACTCCAGGGACTAGGCTTACAACTCTCTGTGCATTAACCGGGAAGTATTCAATATCTAGGGTTAGGAAAACTCTAGGAGCTGCCTCTTCTCCGAGCAGCAAGGCTTCCTTCATTTCGTTCCAGAGCTTGCTGACGTTCTGCTGTGTATAGCTGCCAAAGTACAGATCAAGTCCCAGTTTGTATAGCTTTGGCTGATACCAGTACCACCAGGAGGTTATTCCGCCGTTTGGTCCATATCCTCTCATTGGACAGAGGAAGAATGCAATATCATACCTAGCCCAGATTGGTGGCTCTTCGGACATCGTCACCCAACCTTCTGTGTAGAGGCTCCAGACGATGTCTCCAAGGCTTGGGCTTGTCTGGACCAAGTTCTTCTCGTAAACTACAGGAGTTACAACTGCCCTAGTCCTTGGGATCTTTACGACAGTTAAGTTCCAATACTTCTCAAGCCAGCTGGAGATTTGAAGACCTATCTGATATCTCTCATCCTCAATTCTTATTAGGAAGTAAACCTTTATTGGCTCTGAATTTCCATCAGGCTTGAAGAAGTACCACTTGCCGTTGACCAGCTTTACATACATGTGATACTTTACTAGAGTCTCATTAGCTTTCTTCATAGCGTCTAAGAACATCTGTTCGGCTTTCTTGACGTTACCTGTGGCGGTGAAGCCTAGCTGCGTGTAAACACTTCCAAGCTTCTGAAGGGCAACGGGGTTGTTAGGCATCACAGGACCATAGGCTGGATAGGCACTACCTCCAAGTATTGTGTTTACTATAAACTGCCTGTTAATAAGGAAGTTGAGGGCAAACCTGACCTCCTGTAAGGCAAATGGGTTGAAGTGTAGGTTCTTCCAAGCATCCTTCTCCTTAATTAGTGTTATTGGAACCCAGTTGGGGTTTGGAAGCTTCTGACCACTTGTTATAGTCGATGGGTTCCAGAATATGAGGCCTGGGATTACCTGGCCGGTTATGTTTTGATTATGAAGAACTATGACTCCAGGGGCATTAGGATCGTAAACGTTGTTTGCCGGGTTTATTGCGAGGCTGTAGTACGTTGTTAAGGTCTTTATCAACTTAAGCTTACTGGAAACAGAAGGCGATAAGGTCTTGAAGTAACCTAGGGGCATTGACCATAGGAATATGTCAGCTTGACCGCTGGCAACCTCCAATATTGCTGTCTGCTGACTTGTCCTTGCTATGAATGTGATCTGAGTCACTGGCTGACCCTTAGTTGCTTGGGCATTTGACTGGATCGCAGCAGCATATGGTACGACAAATATAACCACTAGTGCCACAGCAGCTAATACTTTAAGAAGGCTTCTATTATTCAACCTTGGACCACCTTCAATCGAAAGACGGGTTGCTCGACTTTTAATTTAAAAGGTGGCAAATATTTAAATGTTGTCCCTCTATTTACATGTCGGATTGTGCGACAAGACTCTTGATGAGGAAGGTGTTAATGGAAAGGAGATACCTAAAGAGAGCATTGATAGGATTAGCTCTTGTAATTTTTGCTTTAGCCATTGCAATGGTAGATAGCTCTCCCAGACTGGAATCTGTTAAAAATGTAACTTTAATGCTCAACACCTCTCAACATAAAGAACTTAAGGTGGGCAACGCTGAAAATGAGGTAAGAATTGTTGTTGAAAGTTCTAACTCAACACAAACAATAGTGTTTTCAAACATAGGAAATAATGCTACATACTCAGTAATCTCTAAGAGAGGGCAGGAGCTCTGGCTTCCGTCTGGCGGAGACTATTACGTCTCATGCACCTCATGTTCAAAGTCTCCTATAAGCCTCACAATTAGAGCAGAGATTTATAGAGTTGGAGGATCTTTCGCTGTCATTTTTTCAGCATTAATAATAGGTCTCGTGGGCGGAATCTATGCAATGATGAGCATAGTTGCGCACTTCATGGAATTAGGCCTTAGAAAGAGGGAGGAGAGCGGAACATGAGAAGATCGAAGAAACTCGAGGAGGTTTATTTTATAGCTTCTCCTGCATGGTCCTTAAGGCTGGAAGGGATGGAAAATAGTGTTTGCATAGACACGTTCTTTTTGACAAAAGTGAGCGATCCAGTGAGGAGAATTCTCTTTGTCTATCCAAACAAGGACTGCAAGCCCTATCCAGACTCAGGAGCTTTTATCCTCGAATCAAATTATGATTCAACAAAGATCCTTGAGCTGTTAAGCGAAGGATGCAAAGAGGCTAGGAGGAGGCTTGAAACAATACCGAGGAGAAGGTTCATTTCTTTCGGACTGCCCATAGCTCCCTCTCGAGATGAAAAGATGCGAGTTGAAGCTCATTATGCAAGCGAGCTCTGTAACTCTGTCTTTAAGGGGGATCCTAAGAGCAAGTTTCTATTGGAGTCCAGAAGAATGTATGTTAACTACATAATAGGTGAAAAGTTTAGGGAGGGTCCTTCGGCCAGAATAATTAAAATATCGTCCCTAGACAAAGGGGTTTTTGAAGCCCTTACCAACATAATAAGTGAGATGAAAAGGAGACATCTCTACAGGACCTTGTGATGAGCTCGGCAGTCCCGAGGTTTAAAACCTATGAGGAGGGTCTTGAGTGCTGAAGCCAGATAAACAATTATGAATTAAAAACAATATTTAGAAATACTTTCTGTAGTGAAGACTTTTTATGTGAAGTGGATGTTCTCCTGCCATCTTATAGATCGCCATTTTTGTTGCGTCTTCAACGAAGAACCAAATGATACAATAGAGCCAGATGAACCCAGCCATCCAAGCTGGTATAGGCGCTACTATCCCGAGACCATAGATTGCGACCAAAGTTGCGGCGAGCTTTGTTAAAATAGCTGTTATGAGTAACCACTTTCCAGGCCTTATTGAATAGAAGGCCTTTTTGGTCCTAGTAACGAATATCGTTAAATGGCCTGCGACTGCAAGCTTGAGGAATATAAATGTTTGAATCATGGCCAACTGTTTTATTGGACTGAGATGGAAGTAGTGTAAGGCTATCCACAGCAGGAGGAAAGTCTCTATAACACCTACTGTTCCAAGAGCGCTTGACAGGGACAGAATTAACGGCATGTTCCACCTTTCAGGTTTCTCACTTATCCTCACGTTATCATACGCTATTGTCAATATTGGCAGATCGTTGAGCAGAGCTAATAATATTAACCCTACAGCCGTTATGGGGTAGAAGTTGTATGCTATTATTGTTAACGTTATGAAGAAAAGAACTCGTATTGTCTCCGTTATTCTATATACCACATAACTATACATTCTCCTGAATATCTTTCTAGCCTCTAAGAGAGCATCTTTAATGGCCGAAATTCCTGGAGTGAGCATCACTATATCAGCAGCAGCCCTCGCTGCGTCCGTCGCATTAGAAACTGCTATGCCTACGTCGGCCTTCTTAAGTGCTGGAGCATCATTAACGCCATCCCCTGTCATCGCCACGGTATGTCCATGCTTCTGTAGAGCGTCAACAATCATGTACTTGTGCTCCGGAAATACCTGGGCAAATCCGTCTGCCTCCTCTATGATCCTCTCTGCATCCGAGGAGCTGAGGTTCTTTATTTCATCAATTGTATGAATTCTGCTGCCTATTCCTAGCTTCCTCGCTATCTGCTCAGCTATTGCCTTATGATCGCCTGTTATCATTTTAACACGAATGCCCATCTTCTTAAGGAAACTTATAGTCTCAGCAGCGTCCTCCCTTGGAGGGTCGTAGAGGGCTATTATTCCGACATATTCCCACTTACTCAAGTCTTCATCAACGGTCCTCCCAACCCCTAACGTACGATAGCCCTTTGTGGCATAAGATTCAACTATGTCCATAACCTTCTCTTTGAGTTTCTCATCGGCACCAACAAGGTTTAAAATTATCTGAGGGGCTCCCTTTGCAACCTTGAACTTCTTGCCATTACTGTCAAGAACTAAGGCTTCAGTCCTCTTTGTTACCGGATCAAATGGAGTAAACTTCATTATCTTAAACAATTTAAGCTTACTCTTAACCTTATACTTTTCCAGCGATCCAAGTATCGCAAGATCTATGGGGTCCTTATCCTCCTCTCTAGAAGCCAAAGCAGCATAGAGGATCACGTCGGATGCCGTTAAGTCAGGAGCCACAGGAGCGACATCCGCCACAGTAAGTTTGTTCTTAGTCAAAGTTCCCGTCTTATCTGCACAAAGAGTGTCGACTGCAGCCATTTCCTCGATAGCAGTAAGTTTTCTTACGATAGCCTGCTTTTTAGCCAGATCATAGGCTCCTATAGCCATTGTTATAGATAGCACAGCGGGCATTGCAGCCGGTATTGCTGCAACCATCAATACGAGAGAGAATCTGATGAGTTCGAGGGCCTCCATACCCCTATGTAACTCTATAATGACCATTATTGAGGTCAAAAATATTGTTAAAAGGATCAGGAAGTCCCCTATTCTTACTATTAACTTTTGGTATTTGCTTACGGTCTTCGCCCTTTCAACGAGTTGTACAGTCTTTCCAAAATACGTATGTAGCCCAGTTGCAACTACAACACCTGTCATTTCACCTCTCTTAATCAGACTGCCAGAATAGGCTATGTCACCCACGTGCTTCTCTACAGGCAAAGACTCGCCAGTTAATACCGATTCGTCAACAAGTAGGTAATCCCCCTCTATGAGCTTCACGTCAGCAGGAACGATATCGCCTAATCTAAGTCTAACTATATCTCCAGGCACTAACTCTTTGGCAAGCACAATCTTCCACTTTCCGTCTCTAAGGACACGAGCTTTTTGGCTTAGTTTCTGTTTGAGAAACTGTATTATGTTCTCTGCCTTATTTTCTTGCCAGAATCCTATAACGCCATTTATGAGAAGTAGGGAAATTATTATTGAGAAGTCCGTCCAGTGATGTATTACAGCTGAAAGTATTGCAGCGACCTCTATCATCCATGGTATTGGTCCCCAGAAGTAGCTCAGAAATCTTATCAGAGGGTGTACCTTCTTCTCAGGAATTTCGTTAGGCCCATATAGCTTAAGCCTCCTTCTAGCTTCTGTCTCCGAAAGTCCCTTCTCAAGGTCAGTACCAAGTTTTCTTAGAACCTCTTGGGGAGGGAGCTTCTTTGCCTCATCAACAGATAGAGTTATTTGATCAGCCTTTTCAACCTCCTTCAATGTAATTACCAAAAATTGATAGTTTTTCATTAAAGTTTATACATTTTAATTATTATTTAGAAATAATATAAATTATATTTTAGAGATTTTTAACGAGCAAGATAATATTTTTATCTAGGAGAGCCAGCTGAGAAATAAGTAATAAAAAGGTTAAAAATAAGGCGTTTAGAGCCAGCCCCTTACCTTCATTGCCTTATAGATCCTCTCGAGGCTTAGCACTAGAGCAGCGTCTCTCATTGTCACTTCAGGCTTCTCGCTCTTCATGTCCTGGTACTTCTTGTTGACCTTGTGGAAGTTGTTCTTCATGATGTTCTCGAGCTTCTGCCTGGTCTCCTCCTCGCCCCAGTAGTACCACTGTATGTTCTCCACCCACTCTAGGTAGCTCATTATGACTCCTCCAGCGTTGGCGAGGAAGTCTGGAACGACTATTGCTCCCTTCTTGTAGAGCTTCTCCTCGGCCTCAGGGGTTGTTGGACCGTTGGCTCCCTCTACAATTATCTTGGCCTTTATCTTGTCAACGTTTTCTAGTGTTATCTGGTTCTCCATTGCATCAGGACCTAGTATGTCTGCATCAACGTAGAGGGCCGCCTTGGGATCGTTAATCTTTTCTCCCTTCGGGTAGTTTATGACCTTCTTTGTCTCATTCTTGACCTTCATTGCAAGCTCTACATCAATTCCGTTGGGGTCATACACGGTACCACTCGTGTCGCTTATTGCAACTATCTTAGCCCCCATCTTGGAGAGCCAATAGGCGTGCCACTGACCGGTGTTTCCGAAGCCCTGAATGGCTACTCTCTTGCCCTCAATACCTCCTAGGTACACCTCAGCAGCCTCCCTTGCTGCAACGGCAGCTCCAAATCCAGTAGCGTACTCTCTTACAGGGTTGCCCCACAGCTCAACGGGCTTTGCAGTAAAGGTTCCAGGCACGTTTCTTCCAGCAAGCTTGCTAAGCTCATCAACCATCCAAGCCATTATCTGTGGGTTTGTGTTAACGTCAGGGGCGGGTATGTCCTTAAACTCTCCAATCAGAGGAGCGATTGCCCTAGCATAGCCTCTTGAGAGCTGCTCGAGCTCCCTCATCGAGAGCTCCTTGGGGTTAACCCTTACAGCTCCCTTACCTCCGCCGTAGGGTATTCCTCCAAGGCTGTTCTTTAGGGTCATTAGGGTTGCAAGGGCTATGTCGTCCTCAAGGGTAACCTCGGGGTGGAACCTTATTCCTCCCTTGTAGGGACCTAAAGCGCTGTTGTGCTGAACTCTGTAGCCCTCAAACACAACAAGCTTCCCATTGTCCATCCTGACGGGTATCTTAACTATTAGTATCCTCTCAGGCTTGCTTAGCATGGTGTAGAGCTCTTCAGGAAATCCGCCGACTTCAACTCCACGCTTCAGGGTCTTAAGGACGTTCTCAAGGAACTCAGATGCCATCTCACATCGCCAATTATTTAATATATGCATAGAAGTATTTAAGCGTTTAATGTTCACTTAACACTTAAACTGTGAATGTAAAAGGCACTAGTCTTCATAATAAACCTTCAAGGAAAAACTTATTGTAAAAATTTTATATTAATTCTAATGAGCTTTTTGTGGGTATCCTAATCTTTAAAATGGAAGGTTTTCTTAGAGGTTATCGATTAAAGTTCACAGAAAGCCGGTCATTTCTAGCGCTAATATACCTTTCTCTGCACGATGTGCATAATGTTAAATAGTAATGCATTTCTTTGGAACCTAGGTGTTCAGAATTGAAAGTTCCTAGGGAGAAGCTTATAGCATATACAACAAGCTCTGGAGCATGTGCGGAAGAACCTCTTCCTTCGGCTATAGGTCTCAAAATTCTTCTAGAGGGCGGAAACGCCGCCGACGCCGCCATAGCCATGAGCTTCTCTCTTGCTGTAACCATTCCTCATTTAGGAGGGGTTGGAGGAGATCTCTTTTTATTAGTTAAAAATCCTAATGGGAAGTTAACCGTGATAAATGGTTCTGGCTATGCTCCCAGAGGCCTTTCAGAGGCGTTCCTAAGATCTCAGGGTCTCTCTAAAGTTCCAGAGACAGGCCCTCTTTCCCCTGTAGTACCTGGCATGGTTGACGGACTTAGATTGCTCCATAAGAGATTCGGTAGCACTGAGTGGAAGAGGCTTGTGGAGCCTGCCGTGGAGTTGGCAAGGAGAGGCTTTCCTTCGCCACCAGCACTTGCCAAGGCTATAAGAGGCTCTGAGAACCTCCTTATGAGAGATTATGGTTCGAAAATAACATACTTAGGAAAGGGATTTGAAAGTGAGGGATCACTTGTTAAATTTCCAGGACTTGCAAGACTTTTGGAGATCCTTTCTGAAGACCCAAGAGCGTTTTATGAGGGAGAAGTTGCTGAAAGAATAGTGAATTATGTTAACTCATTAGGTGGAGTTATGGATCTGAGGGACTTTAAGGAATATAGGGCTACAGTTGATGATCCGCTTCTAGGAACCTACAAAGGTTGGAAGGTTGCAGAACTACCTCCGAACTCCCAAGGTTTAACAACCCTTGCTCTTCTCAAGATTTTAGAGAACGAGAAGGTTCCCGAAGATCCTTTAGAAAGGGCAGTCTCCTTGATAAGAGCTTCAAAGATAGCATATAAGATTAGGGATGAACACCTAGGCGATCCCAGGTTCTTGAAGTTTAGGCCTGAAGAACTGATCTCCCAAGAGTTTATAGACAGTTTAGTGCATGAAGAGGGTGAGGTCGTAGAAGAAAGTATAGATGGTGACACTACATTCTTTGTTGTAGCAGATAAGCAGGGAATGGTCGTTGCTGGGATTCAAAGCCTCTTCTACGCCTTCGGTTCAGGGATAACCGAACCGATCTTTCAGGTCACATTAAACAGCAGGGCCCAAGCCTTCAGTCTCATTAAGGAAAGACCTAACTACTTAGAGCCTCTAAAGAGGCCTCTTCACACACTTTCCATAGCCATGATTAAAAATGATGATAGAGAAATATTTCTGGGACTTTCTGGAGGAAACCTCAGACCTCAGTTTCACTTCCTCCTGATATCTAATATAGTTGACTACAACATGGACATAGGAGATGCGATCTCTGAAGTGAGATATGGCTGGGTGCCAGGGTCTAATAGTGTTATAACGGACACTATTGCCGTAAATGAGTTAAAGAGCATTGTTGGTAAGAAATTGAAAGTTGTACAAGGAAGAACGGGAGTTGCGTCAGCACTCGAGATAAAAGGTGAGAAAGTTAAGATCTTCGCTTCGGATCCTAGAGGTGACGGTTATCCTTACGTCTTGGCTTAAGCATTGCTGGGCTTTTGTAAAAGTATCGCCACACCACAATATTTTATGTTCCCACCTAGAACTTCACCCAGCTCTGGATGTGGTATCCTGAAGCCGTGAGGACAGTATTTTGGGTGGCCTAAGGCTTGACAGAGAACTTTGGCAGCACTATCACTAAAGCCTGAGGCCATAAGCCTCGCAGCCCTACAAGCCTCTCCTAAAGGAACTCCAGCCCTGACGAGAAGTATCTCAAGAAGAGCCTCCTTCCACACAACTTTTGTTAAGACTCTGAGGCCCTTCTCACTGAGACCAACGCCTCTCCTCGGTTCATAAACTACCAGGCCTTTCTTGGCCATCTTTTGAACCCTCTCCGTTGCCGTTGAGGGACTTACTTTCAGTACTCTGGCTATTGAGGTTATTTTAACCCTAATCGAGGGGTCTCCCTTAGCCAAGACGTAGATTGCCCTCAAAAAATCTATATCATCTACCATGGGTAAAGTACCTCACTAACCATACCAAGGATGTTAAACCTCCAAGTATTATGCCCACTCCAGCCGCTGGAGGGAGACCTGAAAGCCATGAAACCCATATTCCTACCTCCATTGTGGCAAGGGTTCCAGTTACACTAAGTAGCGCGATTTTTGATAAGTTTTCCGATGAACGTGTTGCACTAACCCCAGGGGCAACTAAGACTATGTGTGCTAGGAAGACCCCAACTGTGTATGTTAATGCAAGGCTTGCAAGTCCTACCAATGAATAAAACAGAGTTTTGTATATGTGGAGTCTAACTCCGGAAACTTTACTCCATTCAGGATCAAAATTAACGTAAACAATCTCCCTCCAGAACAAATAGAAGATTAACACTACGATGGAGGAGATCCCAATAAGTATCTTAAGATCTGAAGGAGTTAAGAGAAGCAAACTTCCTATTAAAAGTCCTATTATGTTACTTGCCCCTGTAGGATCTACCTTTATGTAAACATAACTGGCAACAGCCACAGTCAAGGCAGCAGTAAATGCAACTATTCCGACAGCAGTATCGCTCGGCAGACCTCTTCTGTCAAGCTCACTGACTAAAAACACAAAGAGAAGCACAACGAGAGCAGCTACAGCAAGTGGGGGAACCTTGAGTCCAAGTGCAAAAGCCAAACTCCCTACAACTCCAGCCGCTATTATCGCATGAACCATCTCTATCGCAAAGAACGTGTTCCTAGTCAATATAATGAACGGGCTTAAGGTTCCTGAAGTTAAAGATGCGAACGCTCCCCCTGTTAAGGCGATCAAAAGAATCTCTGTAGCAAAGTTCAAACTCCTTTCACCTCAATTTTAGCAAGGGCTTCAGCCAGACCTGCAAAGGCACCAAAGGTATTTCTAATGGCCTCCCTGTTTCTCAAGATCTCCCTTATCTTCCCGACCGCATGAATTCTTTTGAAAACCAAAAGACTTGTCGCTCTGGAAGCTATGGGTTCTTGAAGGAATGGAGTTATATCATGGGTAGTTAATATTATGCTTATTCTGTTTTTCTCGTGAAGGTTCCAAAGCAAGGACACTATGCTATGCTTCTTGGCAGGATCCAACATGCTTAAAGGTTCATCGAGCACAAGTAACTTTGGACTAGAGGCTAAGGCCCTTGCAATCAGGGTTAGCTGTCTCTCTCCACCACTCATGTCACTAAAAAGTTTGTCTGAAAGGCCTTCTGCCCCTATCATAGATAAATACTTAATTGCCACTGCCTTCATTTTCTTACCTAAAACTCTCGGTGGCTTTGATGCAAAAAAGAGGGGCTCTGCGACGATCTCCCATGCTCTAAGAGGTATGTCCGTGTTTATCCTAGATATCTGAGGAACTACCGAGACTATTTTAGAAAGCTTCTTAAGATCTTTAGGTCTGTAAGGATCCAGCCCGAAGACCTTTATTTTACCGCTTGAAGGCTTATGGAGACCTACTATGGACTTAAGTAATGTCGTCTTCCCGGCCCCATTAGGCCCCAAGACTACAACGAAGAAAGGTCTTTCCACGTTAAAATTTGCCTGAGATATTGCCGTTACGGATCCATACTTAAGCGTCACGTTTTCTAACCACAGACCTTCCTTGCCCAAGCTACCATCACCCCTACCCCTAAAGCTATTCCAACGACAAGGCTCAGGACAACGTCACCATAACTTAGAGAACCTGAACCTGCTTGACCAGTCATTTGTGGACTTCCTTTATTAACGACATTAAGTACGGTCCACACACCAGCAATTATTGAGGAAAGAGGATCCCAGCCTGGAGCCCCTAGAGGAACTATTGCAACTTTTCCGCCACTTTTCTCAAACTTTTCAACTAATCCAAGTGCGGCCTTTGACAGCTTGATATCTATGGAAGAAACTATGAGTACGTCTATTGAGGATTTTGAAGCAAAGAGTTCTTTTACCTTGTTAGGAGTCGGTGTACTCGATGGGTTGGGGGTTAGGAGAAGAACCACGTCAGCACCGCATCCCCTTGCAAAGTACATGTCAGGAGGACTGTAGACAGCCACTCTAAGACCTGAGAGCGAGTTGGAGTACTTTAAAGCCTCTTGAGCTATCTCCTCAGCCCTTATTTTGTAATAGTTTGCATGAGCTGGGTCCTTTTCTGCCAGTGCATTAGCAAGTGCCAGTGCTACTGCTGCTAAGCCTTTAGGATCCCACCAAAAGCCGTGAGGGCTAGGCTTTCCACTGACTTCTATTAGCTTAAGACCATAGAGTTTATACGTATTCACATCAAGATAAATTCCTTTGATCTTTCCCTGGGAGTAATACCTTTCTAATATTTCTTCAAGCCTAGTATGATGAAGACCTGAGGCTAAGATTATATCCGCGTTAATAATTGTCTTTAAGTCTTGAGGTGAGGGCTCATAGGTTTCTGGATTAGCCCCCTGAGGCACTGCTGATATAGCTTTGACATAGTTCCCGCCGACAAGCTCTGCTATATAGTTTAACATGGGTAATGTTGAGACAACAACTGGTTTTGTGCTCTGAGCATTAACGATGGTCATGTTTATATTCATTATTGCTAACAGCAATGCTATTGTTATAGCGTAAACGACTTTCCTCTTTGGCAATCTCTTCTCGCCTAGAAAAGTACCTTCTGAATAGCGTTTAAATTCATATCTCCGAAATTTTATTATAAAGAAGAAATATTCGAAATTACATTATAGTTTTAAAATAGATGATGCCTTGGACTTGATCTTCAGCTAGAGGACCTCCTTGAAAGAATCTTATATCGTTTTAGAATATTGAACCGAGGACCAGAAAAGCTGAGGCTTGAAATCCAAAGACAAGGAAAGAGATCAACTAAGGCTACCTTCTACGACCGCTAAGCTTTCTCGCCTCTCTTTCAGTCTCTCTTAATATCAATATGTCTCCTATCCTAACGGGGCCCATAACGTTTCTTGTTATTATTCTTCCCTTGTCTCTACCTTCCAGAATTCTCACTCTAACCTGAGTGACCTCCCCTGAAACTCCTGTTCTGCCTATTATCTGTATTACCTCCGCTGGATACCCTATTTCTTCTATTATGTTGAATCCTTCAGCACTCCCCTGAGCTTTAGCCCTTGCCTCCTTCGACAACTCTAACCCCCTCCATCCCAAGTTCTTACTACCTTTTATAACCTTTCTCAAACTATGAACGACTTGGGATGAAGAGGCGCTTTAGAAGAGAACGATGATCGGAGTACCCTCGGCATGACCGCCATTTTCTGAAGAGGGTAAGGTCATAAGTCTTTTATTCATTTATTGTTTCACACTTCATTGGTGGCAGAGATTTGGGGAGCTCTCAGGAAAGACAGCCCGAAGTCAACATAGGAGTTGTAGGTCATGTAGATCACGGGAAGACAACACTTGTTCAGGCATTAACTGGAATATGGACAATGAGGCACTCTGAAGAGATAAGAAGAGGAATGACCATAAAGCTGGGTTACGCTGATGGAGCAGCTTGGTATTGTGAAGGATGCGAGGGTATTTCAGCCTACAGTCCAGAACCGGTCTGTGAGTGTTCGCCCGAGGCAAAACCTGTGTTGCTAAGAAGAATGTCCTATGTCGACGCTCCAGGACATGAAATACTTATGGCAACAATGCTTTCAGGAGCAGCGCTCATGGATGGAGCCCTTCTAGTCATAGCTGCTAATGAGCCATGTCCGCAGCCTCAGACGAGAGAACATTTCATAGCTTTAGACATAATAGGCGTAAGAAACCTTGTTGTCATCCAAAACAAGGTTGACGTCGTTTCTCCCGAAAGGGCAAAGGAGAGCTACAAGGAGATAAAGAAGTTCCTTGAAGGAACGTGGGCCGAAAATGCACCAATAATACCTGTCAGCGCGCTAAAGAGAGCCAATGTTGATGCTGTTATAGCGGCTATAGAGAACTATATACCGACTCCTAAGAGGGACCTTTCAAAGCCTCCTCTGATGTTCGTTGCAAGGAGCTTCGATGTAAATAAGCCAGGTACGCCTCCTGAGAAGCTTGTTGGAGGAGTTCTTGGTGGAGGAATAATACAGGGAGTCTTTAGGGTTGGTGATGAAATAGAAATTAGACCCGGAGCTCCAATAAGAAAAACAGGAGGACAAATAGAATATGAACCTCTTTATACTACGATAGAAAGTCTCAGGTTCGGCTCACTAGAGGTTAAGGAAGCAAAGCCAGGAGGACTGGTAGCTATAGGAACGACACTGGATCCTGCATTGACTAAATCCGACAACCTGGTCGGTAATGCTGTGGGAAAGGCCGATCAGCTTCCTCCTGTTCTTGACACACTTAGAGTTGAATACAGGCTGCTCGAAAGAGTTGTGGGTCTTAAACAGGAGGTTAAGGTAGAGCCTCTAAAGCCTAGGGAACCCCTAATGATAACTGCGGGAACAGCAATAACATTAGGAGTAACTACTAGAGTAACGAAGGACGAGGTCGAAATAAAGCTGAAGAGGCCTGTAGTTGCATGGGATGGAGCAAGAGTCGCCATAAGCAGAAGGGTGCTAGGAAAGTGGAGATTAATAGGCTGGGGAATAGTGAGGGAGTAAAAACAATTATCATAATAGATACGAACTTCCTTATAATGATGGTCAAGGGTCTCATAACCCCTTCTATGATCTCTGAAGTTATAGACCTATCCTACGAGATGATCTCGCCCGAAGCTGTAAGGAAAGAGCTCTTAGAGCTTGCAGAAAAGAGCACGAAGACTAGTTTAAGAAGATATGCAAAAAGAGCCCTAGAGCTCGCTGAGAAGATGAAGATAAAGTTTATAGATAACAAATATGGAAATATGAAGGCTGATGATGCCATTCAAGCGTTAGCTCTCGATCTTAAGCCGTTAAGAAAATATGTCTTTGTGGCTACAAGCGATAGAGAGCTTAGGAGGAGGC
>JALWOJ010000213.1 GCA_026995555.1 Acidilobaceae archaeon
CCCGGACCTCTCTATTATCTCCTCAAAGCTCGAACATCCACCTTTCCTTTCGCAGTCTAGGAGAGTGAGGAGGATCCTTGCCAGGTGACCGAAGCGGAGCTCCTCAAGGGGCCTCTGCCCCCCCCCCAACATGGTCAACAGAAACACCTCCACAGGTTTTGAGTTTAGAGTTTGCGGTTAAGATATCTAACCCTATGTCATTTCACCTTTCATGTGCCAAATATGAATGTCATTCAGTGAACTTTTAATTAAGGGATCCAAGATCTGGAAGAGGTTTATAAATGGGCGGTATTACTATAGTACCACTGAGGATCCCTTACGAAAATAACCACGGGGCGGCACTATGTACTGGGGCACACCAAGAATGAGTGTTCCGGTTCACGTTGCATGGATCCTCAGAAGGGCCCAAAGCCTGATATCTTTAGCCAATATGTTAATTTCTCCTGAGTTTTCGGAGGAACGTGAGCGTATCTATGACTTGCTGAAACGGAGACTGAGGGAGGTCGAGGACGAGTACAATGCTCTGAGGAAGTCGCTCAGCAAGGACAAGGCGGAGCTTATTGAGGCTGCCATAGATCTTGCACGAAGGGTACTTGAAGAACCAAATCCGGACATGCTTGTTGATGATATCAAGGCTTTGGAATGGAGGTTCAGAGTTGTCAGGCTTACCCCCGTATCTTAAGAGCCGAAGTGAAGAAGCACTTAAAGAGCTGGAAAGGCTCCGCCGGGTGCTTATCAGCAAAGGGATACCTAAACCTCATATTGATCTTGTAGACTATTTTAAAAGTACCTCACTTGAGGCTCTAGAGAAGCTGGGTTTGTACTATGATATATACATGACGATGATTGTTTCGAAAGCAGAATACCTAGCCAAGAAATTAGTCTATGTGGTAGGAACAAATCCAAAAGATTTCAAGTTCTTGCTTCTGCACGGTTTCAGTGAAGTACCACGCATAGATTTCCCCGAGGAGCTTCAAATAGTGGAGGATCTGTACGAAACTTTTATTGGAAAACCTAAGTTTATAATACTGCTCCTAAAGGCGCCACAGCGATACGGTGAGGAAATATCACCGTGGCCTCTCATGGCTCACGAGGCTGGTCATGCAGTACTACTTCATAGCAATTATTTAAGGATCATAGAAGAGGCCGTTAGAAAGGAGATAAGTGAAAGTGTGAATATGCGAGAAGCTTACATTTCTTATGTTAGTGAGGTACTGGCAGATCTTATTGCAAGCACTTTTATAACGCGTTTCTTTGCTGACGCATTAGAAGTAGAGTTTTCAAAAGTATCCGCCACCCAAAAGTGGGGTCGTGATCATCCACCTTTGAAGCTTAGGGTAGACATAGTCAGGAGTACCCCTGATCTATCAGAACTTGAGAGAAAATACCAAAACGATCCTAAGGCGTTGAAGCTGCTCAACGTTCTTAAGGATCTGGAGGATAGGACAAATATCTTGACGAGGTTGTCGTTCCACTATCGGGAGATGGCATTAAGCCTAGAGGAGAACGCCAGGCGAATTCAGCAGGACATAAGCACGCTTGATGAGGGTCAGGCGTTGTTGAAATTGGCGTCCACAAAAACCTACAATGATCCCTTAGAGGTGATAGCACTAGCTCCAGCATTGGTTGGGGCTTCTAATATTCGGCAACCGCGAAGGGTTGTTGAGGAGCTTCTGTTGGATACGTACCGTAGGCTCATAATAAAACAGATATATGAGGGGTTCGCGAAATGATGCTTACAAAGGAGGAGTTGGTAAAACGTCTTGATAATGGGGACTTAATTGTGGATCCGATACTGGACTGGGAAACCCAAGTGGGAGAAATAGGTATCGATCTGCGTCTAGATTCAAGGATTTTGATTTACAGGCGTCCGATGAAGACCCATATAGATCCAGCGCGCTCTGAAGATCCAGAACTTTTTACTGAATATCGTGAATTACATCCGTTTAAGGACACAATAATATTGCATCCAGGAGACTTCATGCTCGCACAGACACTTGAGTTCATAAGGATACCTCTAGACTGCTACGGACTCCTGGAGGGAAGATCTTCATTAGCGAGATTAGGTTTAACAGTTCATGCAACTTCGCCGGGCTTAGATCCGGGTTACACAGGACATCCGACATTTGAGCTGGCAAACCTAGGACCCCTGCCTGTAGAGCTAAGACCCTTAATACGTATAGGAAGGCTTCTTTTAATTAGGCTCAGTAAAGAAGTTAAAGAACGCAGGACGAAATATCATTGGAGTACCAGACCTGAACCCTCAAAACTATACCAAGATCAGGACCTGCATAAACTGTTGCAGATAGCTAAGCGAATTGATTCCTTATCCTAAGTAGATAGGTATAATGTGTTAACTTCTAGTGGTTCTATTAGCTTCTAAGTTCTAACCTGAAAGAATTGTGTGCTGTAAACTGTAAAGTGGACAGCACATTTTCCGCTCTCAATTCTGGAGTCTAGAGCACAGAGCAAGATGAGTTCAGTTAAGCTCTTTGGACTTTAAAGTACGAAGTTCTCATGAGAAATCGAGTTCCAAATCCGCTCTGAACTCTAGAGCTGAGAGTTAGAGAAGGTTTTGGCTCAGATTTAGGAACCTTCTCTAACTTAAATACCTAAGACGTCCCTGCACGGCTTTAAGCACTCGGCAAGCCTCCTGCCTTTTTCTGTAAGCTTTAAAGTCTTAATTCTAGAGGTTAGAGTTTTCTCCTCAACAAGCCCGGCCTGAATCAGCTTCTGCTTTAAGCCCATGTGAAAGGTCTTTTCGCTAACCCCAGAATTCTTCACTATTTCCATAAGAGAGGGTTCGTAGCTCCTCTCCTCATAATCAAGCAATGTTGTAAGAATCCTGAGAAGGTGACCAAAGCGAATCTGTTCGGCCTCGTCCGACAAGGTAATCCCCTCCTTTTAATACATACTGCCCTAGGTTATAGAGTAAATCCTCTATATACTAGAGTACAGACTCTAGGGACGTAAGATTTATTAGCCCTAATCCTATACTCTAGAGTCTAGAGTTGAGGTGAGAAATGTGAGCGTTCGCCTCCTAACTCCTGCGGCCAGGATTCTCCTGGCCCTTGGAAGGGCCGAAAGGCCCCTTTCTTTTGGTGAGCTCGAGGAAATGACTGGGCTTCACCATGCTTCCCTTGACCTCAACCTCAAGAAGCTCATTGCAGAGGGCCTCATAGAGAAGAGGGGCCGCTCCTACGTCCTAACGCCCAGCGGGAAGGTCGCCGTCGAGAGCCTGATAGCAGAGATCATCGAGAGGTGATGGTCATGGCTAAGATAGTGGTCTACTCCTCGGAGGAGTTCAAGAAGGCCCTGAGCAAGCTCGCCAGGCCCCAGACCCACGTAATAGTTACAGACGGTTTAACAAACATCGTTGCCGTCCCTAGAACGACCTCGAGGCACCGCCACTACATCCAGTACTCCTCCACAAACGAATCTGAAATTGAGAGCCTGGTCAAGCACGTCAGGGATGCCGGGTTTGAGGTAATAACCGGCTACGTTCAGGAGGTGCCAGCTTAATGCCCTCAGAAGAGGTTTTAGACTCCCTGGAGCTGCTGCTGTCGAGAATCAGGGAGAGGCTTGCAACTTTAGAGAACGAGGAGGAGAGGATAAGGAGGAGGCTTCAGGAGCTGCCGATCCCCAACGGAAGTCTAGACTTCAGGTGGGTGAAGAACTCCCGGGGCAGGAAGTACTGGTACTGGTACATAGTTTACTACAAGGACGGCAGGCGCTACCACAAGTACCTGGGGAAGGTGCTGAAGCCCGAACATATGGGCGGAAGCATCGAGGAGCTGAGGCTGGCTAAGCACTACGCATCGAGGCTCAGGAGGATAGAGAGCGCCAAGGCCGAGGTAGAGGCCCTCCTGAGGAGGGCGGAGGAGGCCCTCGAGAGGGCGGAGGTCCTGATCGAAGGCGTGGCGGCACCATCACCGGCATCGGATCGGATCGAAGAAGCTCCTCTCGCCGAGGGGGTGATGATGGGATGACCTCCCCATACTGGGACCTCCGGGGAGTGGACAGGGAAGAGCTCCTCTCCGTAGCAAGGTCCAAGGTGGAGAGGCTCGAGAAGGAATTGAGGTTCTGGAGGTCCATACTGAGCATGCTGGAGGGAGGAGAGGGGTGGAGGCCTGGAGAGAGGCCCGAGGAGCTCAGGGTCGGGAGGAGGAGAATAGCGGTCCTCTACAGGGGTGAGGACTACGTGAGGGTCGTCCCGTCGTTCCCCATGCCCGACCTCGCGGAGCTGAGAACCCATCTGAACTTCGTGCTCAACGAGATAAGAGAGCTTCAGGTAAGAACTGGCTCCGCTGAAAAGGCTTCGCTAGAAGTAAGGAAGGGACCGGAAGGCTCTGTCATCGAGATAAGATATGAAGGCCTCGGAAGCGCGGTGGAGCTCCTCAAGGCGAAGGCGGCGCTGAAGCACGCCGTTTCGGTGGCGTGGGAGGTCTACAGGGCCCAGATCAGGAACGGCAACAGAGGCTGTCAGGAGGTGGGCTGCGGTGGGCGTTAGGGTTTATTGCGTGAGGAACGGAAGGGTGTACAGGAGGGACTTCGAGGACAGGCTCGGAGCCCTGGAGTATGCGTCGAAGCAGCAGGGCAGGGGATACCTCTGCTTCATTTCAGGATAATGGAGGTCTGAGATCATGGCCCTCACGCTTACCTTCGCGCAGAGGATAAGCAAGAGGTTCGGGATGGTCCTGGTAAGGGTTCCTCCCGAGTATGAAGGCGTGCTGAAGGGCCTCAAGGGGAGGATAGTTGAGGTCGAGGTTGGAGGAATCCTGTTCAGGGGGAGGATAGTTGAGTACGAGGGCCGGATCTACGTCTCGCTGCCGAAGAGGGCCATAGCTCTGAGAGAGGAGAGGGGACCTTATCACATTATTAATATAAGGATAAGGTGATAGGTGGAGTGGTAGAGGAGGATGTCTCAGAAGTTGGTCAAACGCTTGTCATACGCCCCAAGTCTTCGCCCCGGCCCCCCAAGCCGGCGATCCCGGGTTCAAATCCCGGCGGCCGCACCATTAAGATAAATTGCTGAAGGAAATCATATATTCACGATATCTTTTTTTATCCTAGTTCTGGGCCTCTATACGTTTTTACGATTAAAATTTCCCACTACAATCCCTCAGAAAATTATATAAATCCTGCCAGGGCTATCGAGAAGAGAACTACTTGAGACATCTTTAACACTAATTTAACTAACGAATATACTAATAATGTCAGATCTGCACTATGGCAAGCGGATCTTTCATGGGATTAATGAGTCAATGGCCTGAAGTTGGCTGTCATCTATTATTCATCTATCATAGACTATCACAAACTGAATCCTGCTTGTAGGCTTAGGAGACTGGAGCTTGCAGTAACTCTCCTGCCGAGTTCTGTCAGCTATTAAGGAGAGTGAAAACTTGGACAATCTATGGAAACTATCATAAAACTATATTTTTATCTATATTTATGAAGTATTGCTAGTAGTCTTTATAGTCGTTGGATAAGGTAACTTCTGATCTTTCCTAGGCTTAACAAGAACCCCCTTTAAGGTTACTCAAGGGACCAAGTTAGTTGTCCAATGATCTCTTACAACACAGGTTCCTCAACAATATACCGGTTTTTAAGAACTTCTATAAATGTATGAGATTACTTAGGTCATTACCCAGAGATATGTAGTAAACTTGGATATTTTAATTAGTTTTAAAAGAAAATGTACAACTTTTAAGTAAAATGTTATCAATAATTATTGAAATCGAGAAAGCAGATGGGGAATTGGATGAACCTTAGACAACATAAAATACGACGTTTAGTTAGCAGATTTAAAAAGCTTAGTGATATTATAGGTAAATATCGAGTGAGTAGAGAAGTAGAAAGAGTTTTCTTCATGGTATTGGGCGTACACCTTATGGCCGTGGGCATTTTCCACTGCTACTATGATCTTGGGTGGTTCAAACTTCTTGGCTTCTTCGATAAGATGCCTATCTATCAGTGGAGGCCTGAGAGAACCGCTGTGGTTTTGTCTCTCTTCATGATCGCTATCGGTATGATTGTCTATGCTGTAAGTCTAAGGTTTATGCGAAGGAAGACTAAAGCGATGCTGGCAGTAACATTGATATTGTTAATAGTAGGTGTACCTGTGCTATGCCACTTGAGCTCACGTAATATTAGTAGAGGTAGCTACAAGCCGGCCTTTGTAACGGACGCCTATGTACTTCAGATTGAGGCAGCTAGGAGCCTTATTCATGGACTGAACCCATATAAGGAGGACTATGCTAAAGCGTTGTTACATAGAATGCCACGCGGCGGCTTCTACACGTGGGTTTATAACAGCAGCGCACCACCCTATACAGTCAATAAGATAGTTGGTTTTGTACATTATTTCGATTATCTCCTACCCGCAGCTCTCTACTATGTCCCAGCAGTCCTTCTTGGCCTGCCCGGTTATGTTTGGAACGTAATTGTCCTTACCATCGAATTGATACTTGTGTTCAGGAGAGTTCGTGCTCTCTATCGAACCCCCATACCGGCCCTGCTTTTACTCTCAACACTTATATACCTCAGACCCGCAGTTGAGAGAAGCACAATTTCTGGATGGATAGTACCTCTAGCACTTGCTATGGCTTATCCTGACAACCCCTTAATCGCAGGTTTCATGCTGGCATGGGCCTCAACTTACAGGCTCTACGTTGGGGTTCTCGCCCTCTTCTACCTTATAGCCGTCTACTATGAAGGCTATGATGCTAAGAAGATATTCTATACCTTCTTGTTTGCGGGTTTAATCCTTAATTTACCGCCCCTCCTTATTGATCCTAGGACCTTCATAGGACGCGTTCTAATACCGATAAAGCTTAATCTCAATCCTCTTGACATGGGTCCCGGCTTGACCGATCTATACTATCTGGGCCTCACAATTACCAAGCAGGTCAGCGATATCCTTGCTGTCGTAATAATTATAGTGGGTCTGCTGGCAACATTCAAATACTACTTAAGGATGAGCTATACGTCTTTTCTGATACCAACGTTAGCGCTTATAGTATATTACAGAACCTCCTATGTTTACTACCTATACTACCCTATCATGGCCACGATAGGATATGCCACAGGCTTCTTCAAGAGAACGACTAGCAACGTCGACTATCTGCATAGCTTTTGATAGTCTCTTTCTAAGAGGCCTTTTGTTTAGCAAAATATATCTTGTAGAGAGATTTTTGTACACCAAGCAAGGAATGAACGATTGCAAGGCCTCTAGAAATAGTTCTATCTTTTTAACATCTTCTTAAGCTTAATCCTTGAGAATATCTTGTTAATAATTTATGAATTTAACCGTTGTAAAAACGGTAAGATTTCCAAGAATCTTTTAAATCAATTGCTTAAAAAAGCTTAACTAATTAAGAGAGATGTTTATGTAACTATATAAAGAAAGGTTCGCTTAAAGTTAAAGTTATGAGGTTTCCTTTGTTCTTTCCTCCAGAAGGACCTTTAGGAACTCTGCAAGGGCCGGTGTGTGCTTGAGTAGGAGGCTAGCTATCATGAGCTCCACTGCCCTCGGAACGCTTCTCTGAACGCTTTCTGGTATTGAACCTAGGAGTGAAAGCAAGAATGTATAATCTGCCGGAACATCATTAACTAGGTGCCAGAAGTAATAGTTGTAAGTATTATCGTCAACGCTGGATTCTATATCAATATTAGACAGAGTTATGCCATAACCCTTTAAGAACTCCTGCAGCTTATTTCTGATATCGTCTCTGAGTTTCGTCTGCTTAGTAAGTATACTTTCGATCGGCGTTGAGGGCAAGATCTCTTCTAGAAATCTTCTAAAGTTCCTCCTTATATCGTTGGTAAACGACTCTATATCCCAAACACCATATTTGTTCCAGAGTTCTAGTAAGAACGACGATATGTCCGAAACTCGGACCTCCATCTCTGAAAGTCTTACGCCAGCCCTAAGTCTTTCAGCAGTAAGCCCCTTCATCTCTTCATTCAGTTTAAAGATGAACGGCCTTGTATAAACATAGACAACACCCACACTTACACTTTTCTTTATCCTCTCACCGCCAACAGATTCTAATGTATATGTAGCTTTAGGGGATGCTGGTAGCATGTCGCGCAGGGCTATAGTCCCTCTTTCCTCCTCATAAGTATAAATGACTGGAACAAGCCACGAATGTATGTATTTTCGCTTTCTCCTTTACATCAAAGACCAATGGCAGCTTCACAGGATTGTCCTCCTTCTCGGGGATTCCGTAGGGCGGCTCTAAGAGGCTAGGCTTATCAACCCCCTTAGCCATCGATTCCGGCATGATCTCAACAACAGGCCTCCTAGAGTAAGACAAAACCTTTCACCTCACACCTTATTTTAAATCTTATCCTCAAACTCTAAGACCAAGGTCTCTCATGGCTGAAGAGGAGGAGCTTGAGTATTGTGCAGTCGTTTGTGAGTACCGGAGGCATAGTTAAGGACCACCCCGGGGTGACATTCAAAGCTCTGTAGATGTGTTCGCACGGGTGATCATTCATATACTTGTAATAGAGCATCATGTAGTAAATTAGGTCTGAAGAATCGCTAGCAAACAACCCCCAATAGCTGAGATCCGCCTCATTTGCTACAGCCATCTTATAACTCGTTCCAAGAGGGTGGCTTCTTTACGATAAACCTGTTCTGGGATAGTCTCACTATGTAGTCAGAAATGCTTGGCGAGTTCGTCGGCAGGTTACTTGGATTGATATGTGAATGATGTACAAAAGATACATAGGCAATAGGTATGCCAGCTGAGAATAAAGAAATTAATATAACAATAAATAACCCTCTCATAACTTATCTCCTCTCGAGATACTCATTATATCTTACATCCTAGTATTAAATTAATTTAAGTACAAGACCAAAAAGTTGGGAGTTGTGGATAAGGTTGCTTGTATAAAGTCGTAATGGCAACTATTACAAGTATTACAATAATTATATAAAAAGCATTTAATATGGATAGGGTATCCAGAATCAGAGGCTTAGGGGGTGAGGTCAAGGTTAGCCTCGAGACCCAAAAACATGCTAGAAACTTCACAGATATACTTGACTCTGCCAAATGGAGCGGCGTTCACTGGAGGCTATTTGCCGTCTTCGCGGACAACTACCTCTTCGATGGAATAATGTTCGCCGTCGCCCCCCTCCTCCTTTATTTAGTTGCCCCCTCGAGCGTCGCCCCAACAATATTTGCGCTGAACCTCATATCTGAATCAATAGGAGCCGTAGTTTTAGGAAAGCTCTCTGATCTGTATGGCAGAATGAGGATATTTGCCTTTTCCATGGCATTAGAGGCTGGAAGCATCATAGGCCTGTTTTTGCTTTACAAAAACGTCCCTGCTCTCGCAACCTTTACAAGTCTAATAACGTTCAGCATCGGAGGGGAGTTTGGAGCCTCCTATGCAATGATGGCTGAACTGATTCCTGCAAAACATAGAGGGAAGGCCCTTCTTTTGGCTACGAACTTCTGGAACCTGGGGAGCGTGATAATAGCTGCCCTGAGCTTGATATATGCAAAGATCTCTACAAGCCCTTCGCTTCAAGCCAGGTATTTGCTCATAACTGCCCTAGGGATCGCCCTCGGGGCGGGCCTTGCAAGGCTTACTTTGCCAGAGTCGCCAAGGTGGCTCGTTTTAAAGGGGAGAAAGAAGGAGGCCGAGAGAGTTGTGAGGTTAATATCGAAATATGAGGACGAAATTACCTTCAGCCTTCCAAAGGAGAGTGGTGTAGGTCTCAGGGAGGCTTTAAGCAGATATCTTTTCAGGTTCATAATACTTGCAGTGGTTACTCTCTCTATTTACATAACATATGAAATAACTGCCTTTTACATACCTTATGCCCCAAAGTTTAGCTTTGGAGAGAAGGCTGTGGGTTACGTGATCCTTTACTCAAACTTGGGATCATTCTTAGGAGCGTTTGCATTAGTGCCCCTGATCGACAGGAGCAGGAAGGTCTCCACAACCTCAAGTCTCCTAGGAGGTTTGGTTACCTCAATTTTTCTTCTCGTTGCAAATAACCTTAAAAATGCAGATCTCTTCTATGTGATGCTTTTTGTAAACATGGTCTTTAACGAGTGGGCCTGGGCAAGCCTTAGCGTGCTCGAGAGCGAGCTCTTCCCGACCGGAACAAGATCAGGCGTTATAGGGCTTTTGGTGGCGCTTCAGGGCATAAGTGGGGCCTCAATCGTTTACTTTGGTCTTAAGGGAAATGCGACAGATCTCTTCGTTTCAGTTATTGTTCTATGGCTTCTTGGCCTCATAGCTTCAATAGTATGGCATAAAAGAGGAATTGAGTCTGCGAGACTTGGGATAGAGGTTCTTGAGAGAAGTCCTAGATAAGTATGTCTTTATCGATTAAAGCATAAGGAGGTTCTAGCATGAACCTATTTGTAACGTTTAGTTTCTATTTTAATTTAATTTAAAAGATAAAAGGCTCTATTTTTATTAATAAATTTTTATTTATTTTAATAATTATAATTATTTGTGGTGATCTAATTTGGCTAAAGATAGCAATGTGAGGCGGGAGAAGAGCAAGGGCTATCAGCTATTGCCTGAGTGTTCAAAATATGCTCCCAACCTCATAATAGTAGCTGCATGTGATGGAGCATCATCAGTAGGTCAGATAGGGAATGAAGTTGCTAGAAGGCTATCCAAGCT
>JALWOJ010000214.1 GCA_026995555.1 Acidilobaceae archaeon
AAACTATATAAGAGAGAGCTAGGTATTGTCGGTATGTAAGTTCATTTAACTTTGCTTTGAATTTCGATGATAGTTTTTTGTATTTCTCATAAGTGATGTTATTCTTCATTTTTTGGCACCTTTATTGGTTTCACCACAATTATCAACTTCCCACCTTCAGCTCTAATTTCCCAGTTAAGTTTCTCTCCTTCTGAAAGATTAAATTGTTTGACAATTCCCATCGGGATTGTTGTTCTTAAAGATTTGCTTTTTGACGTAGCCTTCGTGATTATAGTGATTTCACCCATTTTTCTATCCCTTATTTTTAATATGGGTAAAATAATTTATAAAGCTTTAGATATAAAATTTTGCCAATTAGAAACTATTATAATACGAATGCTATTAAGTGCTAAACATTAATGAAGGGTATTAGACAGTAGAATGGCAAGTATCTATATTCATTTAAGTGCTAAGGATATCGATGGGACAATATTAAGAATGCGTGGCAAAGTTAAGGAAAATTCCATGAACAATTGAAGACTAAAGTATGTCCAATATGTGGATATGAGAACTCGCCTGAAGTGGAATTCTGCTTGAGATGCAGGAAGCCATTGAGTATTAAAGTGACTTTAAAAGTTGAGGAAAAGGAGAAGGAGTTCTTGAGAATGACCACTCTAGAGATGATTGAGCAGATGATTCAGAAGAAAGTAGAAGAGATATTATGTATCTACCTAAGGATAAAATTGTCGAATCAAAGAATAAAGGTAATATGAGATGCGGGTTCCAAAGTATTCAAGAGCTTATGGGATATGTAGAAAGAGAAGCATAGAGAAGAGTAAAGATTGTACTGGAAAAGAATGGGATTAGAGTACAAGCACCAAAATTCAATAGTGGTGCGGGGGGTGGGATTCGAACCCACGCAGGCCTACGCCAACGGGTCTTAAGCCCGTCCCCTTTGACCGGGCTCGGGCACCCCCGCGCCAGTAAGCTATATTCTTTCCTGAGGGCTTAATGCTTTAGCTCCTTACTTGCCAGCCAAGGACCAGTCATCATAGTCATCAAGTACCTTGTTTTTGCAAGTCTTCTCCTGTCTATAAATAGAGGGGCAAGGGCCATCCCTGTTAAGAATCCGCCAACATGGGCCCAGAAAGCTATTCCAGCCATTACACCAGCAAACGACGTTGTCAATGCCATTACTACTTGATATATAAACCAGAAGCCTATGTAGACACTTGCTGGAAGTCTGAGGAATAGTGGGAGGAAGCCCCAGAAGACCATGACCCTTATATTTGCACTCGGAAATGCCAGAAGGTATGCCCCAAGAACCCCCGAGATAGCCCCAGAGGCTCCTACAGCTGGAATCATCCATGGATTGATTCCTGTGCTTGAGATCATGTGGCTTATTGCTGATGAGGGCGTTAAGATAAGGGAGGATATGTTAAAGAGGGTTGCACCAAGACCAGAAATTAGATAAAAGAGAAGGTACCTCAAGCCTCCCATTATGTTCTCAACATTATCCCCAAATATGTAAAGGTAGAACATGTTTCCGAGGATGTGCATAAGACCTGCATGAATGAACATCGACGTGAAGAGAGTGTAGAGCCTTTCTCCACTTAGTATGTATGCGGGGACTAAGCCTAAGGAATATATTATATCGTTGTAGTTTGTCGCCCCCCTGACAAGAAGCCAAGGAGCAACGAGACCCACAAAATACACTACAAAGTTGGCTCCGATTAATGCGAGATTCACCTTTGGAGGTTCCATCTTTGGTACTTCATCTCCAAGTGGAAGTCCCAACTGTCATCTCCTTTCTCTGTTCCCACCGTGTCTCTATAGGATCTGATTAAAAACGTTGAACTCTTAAGATTAAAACATATACCTACTGGAGACCCTTAAACATTTTGAGGGTAGAGGGACTTGAGCATAAACTATATTGATCCAGAGAAGTTCATAAAGGAGGTAATGGAGTTAAGAGCAGGTACCGTACCAGAAGGGCTTCTGGACGAGGTAAAGAAAAGGACAAACAATAGAAACTGGAAATCCATGCTTGATGTAACCGAGGTTGTCCTAGTTGAGTCCTCAGCAACTTCAATGAAGGCATTGAACTTGGCCAAGGACCTCCTACTTGCAAGGATATATCAAGAAGCGAAAGGAGACTGGAGGAAAGCCTTTCCTCTCAAAGGCTTTGAGAGAAGGCTGAAGTGGTCAGGCCTCAGGCTTCTCTATGTAAGGTACTTGATCAAGAGGTCTGATGGATCTGCCATGGAAACACCTAATGATATGATCGAAAGAGTCTCATCCTATGTATCACTTTCTGAGCACGCTTATGGCTTAAGAGACGAGGCCAAGAGGTTATTTATAGATATAATGTCAGGCGGGAGGTTTATCCCTAACAGCCCAACTCTCATGAACTCAGCAACAAGATATCCCCAGCTTGCAGCATGTTTCGTCGTTAGAATCTCAGACAGCATAGACTCGATACTTGAGGCCTTAAGGGTCTCTGCATGGATATTCAAGAGTGGGGCTGGTGCAGGTTATGACTTTAGCTCCCTGAGGCCTAGAGGCTCTCCAATAATTGGAACTGGGGGACAGAGTAGCGGGCCAGTAAGTTTCATGAAGCTCTTCGATACCTTGGCAGATGTAATAAAGGAAGGTGGAAAGAGAAGGGCCGCTATGATGGGGATCCTTCATGACTGGCATCCTGACATATCTGAGTTTATAAGGGCTAAATGTGAGAGAAGTGGGGCTCTTGAGAACTTTAACATAAGTGTTGGAGTTCATAACTCGTTTATAGAAAAGGCGCTAAAGGATGAGGACTGGGCCCTCCTTAACCCTCTCCATTGTCCAAACCTTGACATATCGAGTTCCGAGGAGCTCGAGGAGATGCAAAGACATTGTGAAGCTGAGAGAAAGGTTAATGCAGGAAATATCCTTGAGCTCATAGCTGAGTGTGCGTGGAGAAGCGGTGATCCTGGAGTTGTGTTTCTTGACACTATAAACCTTCATAACGCAACTCCTGCCCTGGGAAGGATACACTCTACAAACCCATGTGGAGAAACCCCCCTCCTTGACTGGGAGGCGTGCAATCTGGGAAGCATAAACCTCTCCATGTATGTTGATGAAAGCAACAAAAGGATCCTTTGGAATGAGCTTGCTGAGGATGTTCATGTTGCAGTCAGGTTCCTTGACGATGTCATAGACGTCTCCAGATATCCAGTTCCAAGAATAGAGGAGGCTGTAAGAAGAACCAGAAAGATTGGTCTCGGGGTGATGGGCTGGGCAGACTTTCTGTCGTCATTGGAAGTACCTTATGACAGCCATGATGCCCTCTACCTTGCTGATAAGATAATGGAATTCATAGCGTATTATGCACGAAAGGCTAGCAATGAGCTCGCAACTGAGAGGGGTTATTATCCAGCCTTCCCAAGTAGTATCCATAGAGAGGGAAGGTTTAACTTCGAGCCACAAGTCCCTTCTCAACAGATATATGATCTCTCAAAGGTTAATGATGAGACAAAAGCCCTAGTTAAGGATAGACCTTCGCTTGATTGGAGGAAAGTTCGCTCAGAAATGAAAAAAGGTACCAGGAATGCCACAGTGACAACTATAGCACCGACTGGGAGCATAAGCATAATAGCTGGAACTAGTTCAAGTATTGAGCCATATTTTGCCTTGGTTTACATAAGACACAGCGAGATAGGGAATTGGATAGAGATCAACCCAAAGCTGTACAGGTGGCTTGAGGAGAATGAAATGCTCAGGGATGAGGTGCTTGCTGAGGTTGCAGGCCAGGGAGGAGGGATAAGGTGGGCCAAGTGGGCTCCTGAGAGTCTTAAGAGATCTCTACCAACAGCTCTTGAAATAGAATGGAAGTGGCATGTTAAGATGCAAGCTGTGTTCCAGAGGTGGGTTGATAATGCCGTTAGCAAGACAATAAACATGCCCAACTATATCAAACAGAAGGATATCCTTAATGCAATGCTCCTTGCATGGAGGCTTGGATGCAAGGGAATAACAGTGTTTAGAGACAAGAGCAGATCAGGACAGGTACTTGAAGCTGGAGAGGAAATAAAGAAGGTTTTGGAGAAGATGCCAAAGATAAAGGTTCATAAGGACAAAGAGCTTTATGGATGGCTTAGAATAGGGAAGAGGGAGATGATGGTCGTCAGAGATAACTATGCTGGAGGTTGCCCGACCTGTGATATCTAAGCTCTGGGGGATCTAGTAATGACGTACTCAGTGAGAGTAAGGATCCTTGGAAAAGAGCCTGGAGATATCCCAAAAATGCTCTCCGCTGTTGAAAGAGCATCATCAAGTCTCTGCAAGGCAACGAGCAGAGGGACAAGCTGGCTCCTTATAGGTTGTGATGAGGGCCTTCTGAGTTCACAGGTGAGAGCCTTTATGTCAAGCAGGATGGGAGGGACAACCATTATGTGTCTCGTTTCCCTCTCTTCTAATGATCCTAAGTGGATTGTTGACATTGTGGACAGGATAAAGGCAGAAGCAAATTCCCTAGGTTACCCTGTTCTCTTAGAAACCGAAAACCTTTCTAAGGAAGAGGGAGGGTTTCCAAGGGTTCTCTAATCAAATGAACGTCTTTTATAAAGGTTATGAAGCTATCTTTAAAGTTTATTCAGATCATTGATAGAGGTGGTGTTGTAGCTTGACAAGGGTTGTGGTTATTGGCGGTGGGGCTGCTGGCATGGCTGCTGCCTCAAGGGCAAAGAGACTCAACCCTAAGATGGATGTAGTCGTTATTGAGAGAACCAAGTGGGTCAGCTTTGCCTTATGCGGAATACCTTATTTGGCTGGTTGTGTTGTGAAGACTCTTGATCAACTTCTTTACTACAAACCAGAGGATTTTGTCAAGAAAAGGGGAATAAATCTGATGCTCGAGACTGAAGCTGTTAAGATAGACAGTTCAAGGAAAAAAATTGTTTACAGGAACATTAAGACTGGAGATGAAGATGAAATTGATTGGGACTACCTCATTTTAGCTACTGGAGCAAGAAGCAGAGCACCAAAGATGTGGCCAGAGATAAAGGAGTTCGAGAACGTGTTCTACATAAAGCACATTAAGACTGGAGATGAGATAAGGAGGTATGCCCTTAAACTTCCTTATGGGTCAAATGCAGTAATAATCGGGGCTGGTTATGTCGGCCTTGAGATGGCCGAGAACCTTTCAAGGTTAGGACTTAAGGTCACAATAATTGAGGCCCTTGATAGAGTTGCTCCAAGAGTTCTTGACAAAGATCTCGCAGAAAAAGTCGAGGAAAGGCTTAAAACTCATGGAATTAAGGTCATTAAAAACTCCCCAGTTAAAGAGTTCAAAGGAGGTAATGGAAAGGCAAGAAAGGTTGTCATAGAGGATGGAGAGGTTTATGGAGACATATTTGTTATTGGTGTTGGAATAGAGCCAAACGTGAAACTTGCAAAGGACCTTAACCTTAAGATAGGAAACACAGGAGCTACATGGACAGATGAAAGAACCAGAACATCGAGGCCTGATGTATATGCTGTAGGTGACATGGCTGAGCATAAAGATCTCGTTACTGGAAGAATGGTCTGGAGACCATTTGCACCTGCTGCAAACAAAATGGGCTACGTAGCTGGAACTAATGTTGCTGGAAAGGATGCAGTATTTTCAGGAAGTGTTGGAACAAGTACCTTCAAGACGTTTGATGTTGTAGTTGCAACAACCGGTCTGAATAGAACTGAGGCTGAAAGACTTGGCTACAAGGTCGTTGAGGCTTCACTGACAGCTCACACAAAGGCTCATTATATGCCAGAAGGCAAGGAGGTTAACCTAAAGGTTATTGCAGATGAGGAAACTGGAAGGATCCTTGGAGCACAAGCTGTCGGAGAGGATGAGAGCACGTTCTGGAGGATAAATGTCATAGCTTCCCTCCTTACAACTAAAGGGACTGTATGGGATTTATTCCTTAGTGATGTGGGATATGCACCCCCACTCTCACCAGTCTGGGATCCACTAATAATAGCATCAAGGCTTTTGATGAGAAAATTAGGCGAAATACCAAGGAAAGTCTAGCATTCAAGTTCAACCTGGATCACATCTCCGTCCTTAAGCCCTAAGAGCTCCCTAAGGTTCTTTTCAGCTATTATTTCTATCACATCAAACTTGTATACTGTTATTGCGGGTCTAACTATGTAGACCTCAAGATCATTTAGCTTAGCAGAATACACAAGGACCTTTCCAAGCTTTGCCCCAGGAATCATCGGAGGTTCTACAGTCATCGCTTTCATTTTCTTTAAACAATTCGAGTACTCATTTACCAAATTATTGTCCTCGATTTTTATGTTTAAAGTTCCTGGATAAGGGTTGAAGGCCAAGACCTTCCTAAACTCCTTGGAGTATATGCTCATGAAGAAGCTTCCTTCACCTTTTCCAGAGAACACCTTTCCCCTGACTTTCAGTTCTCTTCACCAGGATAGAACTTCTGGCTGAACTTAAGCTAAAACTATTTGTAAGTTAAATTAGGAACAGAGGGACCGAAGGTAAGGAAAATGAGTCAGATTGAATGTGATGTAATTGTTTTTGACTTTGACGGTGTTCTTGTTGACTATAACCTAAGGCCAAGACCTTTAGGAGTATCCCTGTTAAAGGAAGCTGTTAAGGGGGGTCTGGTTGTCTACATAGTTTCAGGCAGGCTAAAGGATGAGCTCTATACAGTCAAGAATGCGTTGAAAGATATGGATATAAAAACAAACAAGCTCAAAGATATTTTGCTGAGGCCCTCCTCCAGACTCTCTGAAAAGAACTGGAAGCTCATGGCCTACAGTCGTATTATTGATAAAGAGGGATGTATAGCTGAGGTACACGAGGATAACCCTTATGTACTGAGCTCGATTAGAAAGTTGGGCATAGAAACATTAGTCCTTCATGTCTATGAGGGAAGTGAACGGTGCGAAGTCCTGAAAGGTAAACCTAGGTTGTTTGCATGTATCAACACATGATTATAAAGGTCGTAAAGGATCCTTAAGGTCAGTCCCCAGAGTACTATCTCGTCATCTATCCTTATACCTCTTATAAGCTTCCCACTTCTTGGATGCTTTAAGTCCCTGACCTGGAGGTTCTTAAGCTCCTCAATGTAAAACCAGAAAACTATATCTATCTCATCAGACGAGGGTTTTGGATCTATTGGCCCCGAGTCTATAGCAACTATTGGAATCACATAAATAGGCCTTGACACAGTCCTATGTACTCCAAGAAAGCCTAAAGGCTTTACATACATTGGAAATATCCAGGCCTCCTCCCAGGCCTCTCTAAGTGCTGTTGTAAGAGGATCCTCTCCCTTTTTTATGGTTCCTCCAGGTAAAGCTACATCACATGCCCAAGGACTTCTGAGTTTACAAGACTTTCTTTCAAGAAGAACCTGAGGAGGATCCCCAGACAGCAGGATCAGAACAGAACCATAGATATCTATGTTATTCTTCTTCAACTCAACTAGATACTCTTTAAGGTAATCAATGCTCATAAGGCCTCTCATGCGGGCCTTGTCTTCATACCCTTTTCGGGGTCTAGCGGAGCCACAGGACCCGGGTTCCACTGTCATGGGCCTCAGAGTAAGTTGTTAAAAAGTATAGCTTTATTTATTTCCTCTGTATTAGATTTTAAGGATTAAGGTGCTATTTGCAATGAAGAGAGGTCTTTCAACGCTTCAAAAGGAAGTTCTCAATAACCTGGTCAAATTATATGAAAGACATAGAAGGACTGTGAGAAGCAGGGAAATAGCTGATGAGATGAACATTAGTGAAGGGACTGTGAGAGTAGTTCTCTCAAGGTTAAAGACGATAGGACTTGTTGAAGCAAAACCTGGGCCACATGGTGGTTATGTTCCTACGTCAAAGGCCTATGAAGTTCTTTTACCACTGAAAGACCTGGAGAAAATATATGTAACATTCAAGAAGGGAGATAGTTTATTAAAAAGAAAGGTATCGAATGCATCAATATCAATGCTTCCCTCAGGGGAGCTTGAGCTAAGGATAAAGGCTGAGAACATAGATACGGATCTAGACTATGATGAGGTTTTAGTTGAAGGTATTGGGAAGAAATATCTCTTTATAGATGGTAAAATTTCTGAACTCAACAACAATGAAGTAAAGGTTAAGGTAAACAAAATGATATATACGTTCCTTAAAAATGTTGGTGAAATAGCTAAGAAAGGGCTTCTTGCCCTTCAGACAGATATGAGCTTCAGAAAAGCTGTCCAGGTTTTGCACTCCAAAGGTGTCAGAGGCGCACCAGTTGCTGACAGACAGGGAAGGGTAATAGGATTCATAACGGTTACAGACATAGCTCTTGCACTTTCCTCTGGGATAAAGCCTGAGGAGCCTATAGGAAAATATGTTAGAAAGGTCATATTCTCTGTTTCGGAAAGCGAAAGTATAGTAGAGGTCATAAAAGTAATGAATGAATATGATGTAGGCAGGCTTGTTGTAGTCGACTCAACTGGAAGGCCTTCAGGAATAGTCACTAGAACTGACATAATAAAAGGATTCCTAGATATGAAAGACTAGGGAGCTAAGAATGAAAGTTAAAGTAGGAACATGTGGGTTCCAGAAATCAAGAAGGCTTCATTTTTCTAATCTGGACGTTGTGGAGGTGCAACAGACATTCTATGACCCTCCTAGTCAGGAGACTTTAGCAAGGTGGAAAGGAGATGCACCTCCTGACTTTGAGTTTACTGTGAAGGCTTGGATGCTTATAACCCATAGATATAATAGAATGCTGTGGAGAAAGCTTAGGAGACAGATTCCTGGAGATCCTGAGGATTATGGCAACTTTAAACTTAACAGAAAGACGCTCTGGGCCCTTGAGGAGACATTAAAGTCTGCCAAAGCATTAGACGCAAAAATATTGGTTTTCCAGACCCCTCAGAGCTTTAAGCCCACAGAAGAGAACCTTTCTAATGTCATCAACTTTCTCAAGGAGACCTCTCTTAATAATTATAAAATAGTATGGGAGCCCAGAGGTGAGTGGTGGAATAAGCAGGATCTACTAAAAAAGGTCCATGATAATGTCAACATTTACATAGCTGGTGATGTTCTCAGAGGAAGGATTCCTAGATTTGAACAGGAACTTCTCTATACAAGACTTCATGGTCTTGGAGGTAAGGGAGAGGTTAACTATAAATATAAGTATTCAAATGAGGATCTGAAAAAGCTTAAGGATATAGTTTATGGATACCAATCAAAGGCCTCTTATGTAATGTTCAATAACGTTTACGCGTATGACGATGCAACAAGGTTCAGAAGAATAGTTACAAAATTAAGGGACTAAGTATTCAAATTTACATGTCCCTCTCGATGACCCACAGCAACCGCAACGGGCAACAGAAAATTAATGCCCGTTGGGTAGTCTGTGGTGAGGGAGGGATGGACCGTAGGATCTACCGTGACATAGCAAGCATAACTACCTTGATAAGGATTCATAGATCTAGCTTGGATTCTACCTTATAAAAGGATGTTTACTAATAGTAAATGTCCCAATTGGAACACTTTTAAATAATATTAAGTGTTGGTTTGAAGTGAGGGAAATAAATTGAGGGATCTGCATCTACCCAAGAACAAGAAGGTGGTGTACTTCAAGGAGGGTCATATAGCGTATGTTGTCTTAAACAGACCTGAGAAGGTCAATGCCATAGACATTGACATGGCAAAGATCCTTGCCAAGACATGGGATGACATTAGAGACGATGAGAATGTGTGGGCAGTGATCTTGACGGGTGCTGGAAACAACTTCTCCTCGGGTTTTGACATAAGCGTTATACATAACGCCCTACCTCTAATAAGATCTAAAGGGTTTAAGTTGTTAAAGCAGTCGAACATCTTCGGAGAAGGCTTTAGGCTTACTCCTAGTATGCATAACCTATGGAAACCCATAGTAGTTGCCCTTGATGGTCATGTTAACGGAGCAGGATTATGGCTGGCCTTAGAGGGAGATATAAGAATAGCTACACCAGAAGTGAGGATAGGACTTTTTGAGGGAAGGATAGGGTATCCTGTAGAGTTTGCGGCATTCTTGACCAGATATATGCCACCTAACATAGCGCTAGAGCTAATGCTTACATCAGAACTAATGGATGCAGAGAGAGCATATCAACTGGGTATATTTAATAAGATAGTCCCTCGCGAGAGGCTTTTAGAGGAGGCAGAGAGAGTTGCAAGAAATATAGTTAATAACATAGGTCCCTTGGCCATGAGGGCTATGAAACGCTTAGTCAGAACTTCTTGGGACCTACAGAACACACAGTCACTTCTACAGCTTAGCGATGTCATTATAAATGAAGCTCTTATGTCAAAGGACCTTGAGGAGGGGCTCAAGGCATTTATAGAGAAAAGACCTCCACGGTGGGAGGCTAAGTAGTCGTAATGTCAGCTTTGTTTTCTTAACATCTTCTCAGTGTTTGCTCTTGGTCGCTAAGCTTAAGGTTCGGTTTCACTCTAAGCTCTCCATCAAAATTTCAGCAATGTCCATAACCTTTATGTCAACGTTTGCAGATGTGGCCCCAGAGCTGAGCATTATCTTACATATCGGACATGCAACAGCAATTACCTCAGCAC
>JALWOJ010000215.1 GCA_026995555.1 Acidilobaceae archaeon
ACGCAGTCAAAGAGATCTGACACCTCGATGTGCCACAGGCTAGGGGGATAATAAAGGAAGCTCTCCTGAGAAAAGGACATGCAATAATTATGTATCAGATAATGAACGGTCCTGTCTATTGTCGTTGTGGAACCGAAATAGTTGTTAAGATATTGGAAAATCAATGGTTTCTGGATTATGGAAATAAGGAGTGGAAGCTCCTGGCCAAGAGAGCACTTTCAAGGATGAGAATCATACCTCCTGAAATGAGAAGTGCCTTTGAAAGAACGATTGACTGGCTTGAACACAGAGCCATGGCAAGAACTAGAGGTCTAGGAACGCCATTACCTTGGGACAGAAACTGGGTAATAGAGAGTCTAAGCGACTCAACAATATACATGGCATTTTATACTGTGTCCCATCTGATAAAGAAATACCACGTCAAACCTGAGATGTTGACTCCCGAGGTCTGGGATTACATACTCTTAGGTAAAGGAAACGTTGACAAAATAAGTGAGAGAGTTGGACTCTCCAAGGAGTTTCTCACGGAGGCTAGGAAGGAATTTACCTACTGGTACCCATTAGATTCAAGGCACAGCGGGAAGGATCTTGTCGAAAACCACTTAACCTTTATGATATTTCATCATGCAGCGCTATTTCCTGAGGAGCTCTGGCCGAGGCAGATAGTAACTAACGGATTCGTACTTTATGAAGGTAAGAAGATGAGTAAAAGTTTGAGAAATATAGTACCTTTGACAAAGGCCATAGAAGAGTATGGACCTGATGCTGTGAGAGCCACGCTCATCTATGGGGCTCAACTAGGTCAAGATCTTGACTTTTCGCCCTCTCTAGCCAAAAGGCTCGAGAAAGAGTTTGAGTATATAATGTTGTTAGCTACAAAACTTAAGGACGTCAAACCAATAGACTTACCTCCCAAAGATAGGTTAAATGTCTGGTTACTTTCAGTCTTTAGGAGGCTCATTAATGATATTACAAGCGACATGGACTCTCTAAGGTTTAGAGCAGCTTTTCATAAACTAATCTTTGAATCTAGAGAGTACTTCAACTGGTGGTCAAAGAGAAAGGGATTCAATGATATTATGGAGGTAATTGAAAAGGGAGATGAGGAGAGCAGGAGAGTGTTAAGACTCTTAATAGACATTATTGACAGGATGCTTCAGCCCTTTGCACCATTTGTCTCGGAGGAGGTATGGGAAATTTTAGGTCATGAAGGGTTTGTTTCAAGGGCTTCATGGCCCTCCCCCGAATCCCTGCCCGAAAACCTTTCAGTTGAGCTAGAGGAAAAGTACCTAAATGTTTTGATAAACGATATCAATGAGATTAAGAAGGTTTTAGGAGATGTTAAGGAAGTAAATTTGATCATTGCCCCCTCAGAGGAGTACACAATGTTAAAGAAGGCAATAGAGGCTCTTGAAAACAAAAGAGTTTCCGAAATATATAAAGAGGTCATAAAAAGGTATGGTAAGGGAAAGGGAGCCAAGATAGCTAGGTTGCTCTTTAAGTTCATAACTGATTTGAGTCCAGAGCTGAGAGAGCTCATTAAAAAAGTTAATTCATTTGATGAATTTAATGTAATTGCAGATAACGTGGACTTTATCAAAAAGATGACTGGGATCGAGATGATTAGGTTGAATAAGTATGAGGAGGATGTGGAAGTTGAAGGGAAGATCCCTCTGCCCTTCAGACCAGCAATATTAGCTAAAAGAGGGAGCTGAAACATTAAATATGGTAAATTAGGTTGTTTTGGGTATGGCGACCTCAAGGTTCCGAGGGCCGCTCCTGAAGGGCGGTGAGGGGCTTCGAGGAGACAGCGAGGAGCCCGAGGGTGGAGGTCATAAAAGATCATAAACGACGCTCTCGGTTGAACGGAGCTAAGACTTAGGATATATCCTTTTTCCAAGGCTCTGATAGCTGTTGTCGTAAATCTCTCTTACCTCAAAAAGGACAGCTGGGTACCAAGGATGACTTCTCTTACCCGTGGGTACAGCATGCATTATGTCATGAACTAGATTAGTATATTCATAAATGGGGCCCTCTGTGTAGATGTAAGCTCTAACCCTAAGTTCTAGCGCACCCCTATCAGGAGGCAGAAGTATTCCTATGCTCGCCTCCCCTGTAGCCCTTAGGTTGATCCATGTGTGTCCCTTACTCATTATGTGAGTTACTAATCTTAGCGGATCTGAGATCTCCGGATCGTAAACAGTATTTAGAAGAAAGTCGTATGCATCAAGAAAGGCTTTAGCGCCCTTCCCCCAGTTCTTCTCGACAAAATACTTTAGCCCATCTAGCACAGTCATCAAGTGCTCATTTTTAACCATAAAGGTGAGCATAAAGGGTGCTACGTTTATCCCGGCAGGTCCATATGTGGCGACCATAGGTGCTAATAAAGGAGCATTTTTAGCTATCTCATCCATGGCAGCTTCAGGATTTCCAGCCTCTTTGAGTCTTTCAACAAGTCTCCTCCTGGCATAAAAGAATTCGTTCATATAAAGCTCTGGTATTTCGTCAACCATCGATGGCACCTATGTCAAGATCCATTTTAGGACTAATATAAATAATAATATTGACGACTAGTTCTCTCTGAATGCCATTTTATCTTTAAGTAATGATGATATTAAAATACCTTGGAAGACCAGATATCTTATGAGAAGGTGAAGTGTTTGGTACTGGATAACATTAGAAATGCAGTTTCAAAGTTTTTAAGTGGAGGCGGAACTTACGAAAGAGCTATAAAAGAGTTCATCAGAGACCTACAAAGAGAGCTCCTTAGAGCAGATGTTAATGTGAAGATGGTTTTTGAGCTCACAAGGAGCATAGAGAAAAGAGCTAGAGAAGAAAGGCCACCCCCAGGTCTTAGTAGGAGGGAGTGGTTCCTCAAGATAGTTTATGATGAGTTAACAAAGCTTTTTGGAGGCAACAGGGAGCCTCAGTTACTTCCTCCAAAGGTTCCTTGGGTCATTCTTCTGGTAGGAGTTCAAGGTTCGGGTAAGACCACAACGGCCGGTAAGCTTGCACTATATTATTCCAGAAGAGGGTATAAAGTGGGTCTTGTTTCTACTGATACGTACAGGCCTGGAGCATATGAACAGTTGAAGACTTTAGCTGAAAAGACTGGAGCCCTCTTTTATGGCGAGAAGTCAGGAAGGCCAGAGGAGATCGCCTTAAGAGGAGTAAAGCTCCTGAAGGGTAGAGGTGCTGAAATAATAATAATTGATACAGCTGGACGTCATGGCTATGGCCAGGAAAGTGCCCTTTTGGATGAAATGAAAAGAATCGCGGATCTTGTAAAACCTGATGATGTTGTATTGGTCATTGATGCCGCTATAGGTCAGAAGGCATACGATCTGGCGAAAAGGTTCCACGAGGCAACACCGATAGGCAGCATTATAGTTACGAAGATGGACGGGACGGCTAGAGGTGGAGGAGCTCTAGCAGCAGTTGCTGCTACAGGGGCTCAAATTAAATTCATAGGGACCGGCGAGAAGATAGAAGAGCTTGAGAAGTTCAATCCTGCAAGGTTCGTCTCCAGACTTTTAGGCATGGGTGATATAGAGTCCCTCTTGGAGAAAATTAAGGCCTTAGAAAATGCGGAAAGGTTAGAACGTGAGGCCGAGGACGCTATTAAAGGAAAGGTCACAATGAGAACTATTTACCATCAACTTCAGGGAATGAGAAAGATGGGTACTTTATCAAAAATTTTAGAACTAATTCCTGGGGCAGGCTTTATACTCTCAAAGCTTGACGAGAGCAAGCTTAGACTTAGTGAGGAGAAGATAAAGAAATGGCTAGCCATAATAGAAAGCATGACTTACGAGGAGCTTGACAATCCGGAAATAATAAACCGAAGAAGAATTAGAAGACTAGCTTTAGGTAGTGGGACATCTCCGGAGGATGTTAGAGAGCTCTTGACTTATTACAAAAACTTCAAGAACTTAATGAAAAGGCTGAGGAGGGATCGCTCATTATTGAGGAGGCTAGGGCTTGGAGTTTGAAGATTATAAAAAATGTTTAGAGGGAGCAAATAGGATTCATATACTTTTAACCAATCAAAGCCTAGAGTATGTAGCCACGTTCTTGGTCTCATCACTCCTCTTGTCTCACGGAATAAGAAAAGATACAGTATCAATAGTAAAACTAGGTAAATTATGGTTATGTGCTCCCGGTTCGAGACTCAGGCATCTAAGGCCAGATCTAGACAGCTCTGTTGGTTGGGTAAAAGCTGTTCTTAGAAATCGTAAAAAAGAAGTGCTCGGAGCGGTAAAGTTGAGGAACCTTCCCTCGTTTGACAGGTATAACTTCAAAAGATTTGGTGTTCTCTGTCTTCCTAAAGGAAAGGAAACCATGAAATGTAGAGATACTTGGTGGTTCATGTTCTCAAGCTATAACGGTAATAAAATCCTCGTGGAATATAGTGAGAGAAGCGACGTTATGAAAGTAAATAAAGTTTTCACAATGGGGATCAGTTGTAAATATGCGCCAGTTCTAATAAACATAAGCTTAGATAGAATTGAGGAAGGCAAAAAATCCGTTTTTAATTTTAAAGGCAAAAAAGGTTGACTATCCTTTTAATTTCACTTACTCTTTCCTTCTAAAGTTACCTTTTCTGTAATTACCTCTTTGCCTGTAGCCATAGCTTTGATATCTGCCAGGTCTAGATTCAGCCTTGGGAACGTTCTTAGGTATTTCATCAGGAGAAGGCACTTCATTTTCATCTATCTTAGTTACCTCTCCCCTGCTCCCTACATTTAATTGAACCTCACCGCGATATGATGTAGTCCACGCTCCTTTTATTTCAACAGCCTCGCCATCATGAAGGATGCCAGCCTGTTTGCCCCAGAGGGTTAGCTTTATTCTGCCAGTTTCATCTCCAACTATTGCCTCACTAATCACTCTGTTGCCCTTTCTTGTCTGAATTACCTTAGGTTCTCGGGCTTCGATTACTCTAACCTTAAGATCTATTCCATCAAGACCCTCACGAAGATCCGCTACTTTACGTCTTTCACTCAAGAGACCTACACTCTCACTTACGTTACTTTAGGTCACGAACTGGGCGAGGACCCAGACCGTGACCTAAGGGCTTAGAATCTCTTGAGAGTTAATAATCTTTCCTATTGCTAAAAAATTAATGTTTGACAACCGCCTCTAAATATTTGGGATGAGATGCCCTAGTTTCAGCTGAATGTACATGATGAGAGGTTACTCCATTGACCTTCTTTCTAATCCTTATCGAGCTATTCCCTCCTACTTCTTCTATAAATCTAAAAGGTTAGGATGGACCTTTGCCAAAGCAAAACCTTTATCTGTTTTAGGTTCCTAAAAGTCAAATTAGAACTTGAGACCATAACTAACTTTAGGGTGTGGTTATTTGGAAAATAACACCGATCTAATAAGTAAGGCTAGGCTTCTACTCAAGAAGCTTAGTGAGCCCTTTGTGGGTAGAGATGAGGAAGCCCTTGTCATAACTTTAGCGCTAATTACAGGAGAGCATGCAGTCCTGATAGGAGAGCCTGGAACAGCAAAGAGCGCTCTAGTTAGAAGAGCTGCAGACCTAATACAAGCAAGGTTTTTCAAGTACCTTTTAACAAAATTTACAGAGCCCAGCGAGCTCTTCGGCCCTCTCGATATAGGGGCTTTACGTAAAGGTGAGTATAGAAGAGTCACTAGGGGGAAACTTCCGGAGGCTGAGATAGCCTTTCTTGATGAGATATTTAACTCGAATAGTGCTGTGTTGAACTCTTTGCTAAGTATACTTCAAGAGAGAGTGCTTTATGATGGATATACGGAAATAAAAGTGCCCCTATGGTCATTAATTTCAGCGACAAATAACATACCTGACGAACCCGAGCTCGAGGCACTTTATGACAGACTTCTTTTCAGGCACTATGTCAAGCCTGTAAAGGACGATCAGTGGGACCAACTATTGGATGCGGCTTGGGAGATAGAGAAGGGCGCTTACTCTAAAGTAGAGCCTGTGATGAATATGAACGATATAAAGGCCCTGAACGAATTGATATTCAAGGTCGATCTTAGCGGTATAAGAAGGCAACTCCTCAGGCTTTTCATGGTTCTTGAGGAGAAGGGTATGCACCTAACTGACAGAAGAAAAGGAAAGTCTTTGAAGGCGATAGCTGCTCACGCGATCTTGCATGGAAGAATGAAGGCGACAGAAGACGATCTCTTAGTTATTAAATATATAGCTCCTAGGGATCTAGAGGATTTTGAGAAGATAGACGTCATACTTATGGAGGAAATAAAGACAAAGGATAGGATCTTAAGAGAGCTAAGGGAGATAGAGGCAAATGTCAAGAACTTTGAGAGGCTCGTGGAGAGCGCTCGCGAGTTTGATACTAGGCTAATAGAGTATAGTAAGAACCTTCGTAGAGCAAGATCAAGAATAGAGGTTTTGACAAGAAACGTTGAAGACGAGGAAATTAAGAATTTAGCTGAACAAATAATTGATAACATAGAGAGAGTTCTCTTGCTTATAAATTATAAGTTAAATCTTTAAGGTGACTCAATTGAAGACTGACAACGAACCCAGGCCTTTCTCGGTCCTCAAAGGAGTAGGCTTTATAGATGATATTAGAAAATACAAGGGAGAAAAGATAATATCTATGGCAAAATCCGTAAGTGTGAGACCCATAAATGAGAAGGTCATAAATGTACCCTTAGCGGTTGACATATACTACATAATGTATCTTCCAGTTCCTCTTCCCGATTACGATTTAGTTAACATTGCTGGCTCCAATCAAGAGCTTCTAAGGAGATTGATGATAGTTCAAAACATTCTAGCTAGTAACAAACTTCAGAAGATCAAGAACTACACAACAGCAGATAGCATGACAAGCATGGTGGCTGCGGCCTCGTTTATAGAGAGGCTAAACAGGATGCTACAAACTCCTGCAGGTGGTCAGGGTGATAAGAGTGAGAGGAACAAACAGAAGGCTTTAGATTCGGAATCTCAAGACTCCTCTGCAGGCAATTCTGATAAAAACTTGGAAGATCTTAAGAACTCTATTGAAAAGGCTCTTGAGAAGACTATAGAGGACGTTAAGGTTGCGAAGGAGATTAAAGGTCTCATAGCTAAGGTGGGTGCAGGAAATACTTCTATATTGTCCTATACTGAGAATCCTGAGGAGGTTCTAAAGCTTGCCAGAGAGACGGACATTTCAAAGATACTAGAGAAGCTAGCTGGCCTCAAGCTCATTTTAAGCAGAAAGTCAAAGGAGTTTAGAAGATATTCAAAAGGATGGCTTACAGGAATAGAATTTGGTAGAGATCTCGAAAGGTTGCATTATTCGCAGCTCGCATTACCCGAAGAGATCTTCATAGCAAATTTTGCAAATGATAAGCTTCTGTTGTTTGAGAAGTCTCTAAACTCAAGTTTAGGACCTATATACGTGTTGCTTGATAAAAGCGGAAGCATGATCGGAGATAAAATATATTGGGCTCGCGCCGTTGCTGTGGCTCTCCTTCAGAAGTCTATAAGTGAAGGCAGGGATTTCTACGTTAGATTTTTTGACAGCATGACACACCCTCTTATGAAAGTTTCAAGAAGATCAAAGCCCTCGATGATAATGAAGGTCTTAATGTACTTGGCTACAGTGAGGGCTGGAGGGGGTACCAGTATTAGTAATGCAATATTTACAGCTGCTGAAGATCTGAAGAAGGAAAAGAAAAGGAGAATTTCGGACGTAATTTTAATAACTGATGGAGAAGATAAAATAAACCTTAATCTCCTAGCTAGAATAAAGACTGAAAGTAAAATGAGGCTTCATACAGTAATGGTCCAAGGTATTAATCAGTATTTAAAGAAGCTTAGCGATAGGTACTTGATGGTCAAAAAGCTTGATCAGGAGGGAATACTCAAGGTTGTAGAGTTTACCCCTGCCGAAACCGACCTTCTATCTTAGGCTCTAACTTCTTAACCACTTAGGTATAGGAAATTTAAGGTTCCTTGACCCCATAAAACTTGACTACGTTATCAACATTAACCTTGTAAAGATAGTCCTCTGAAACAACACCCCTCCTCAAGAGCATTTTCTCACCCCTTATCATCTCCCATGGATATATGACGGATCCTGGCCTTGCAGGATCATCTATGTGATCGCTTTCGATCATGTATTTCGGCTCCAGCTCCTTAAATGCATATTCTAAGACTCTTGGTAGTCCTGGTAGCGTTGACGAAAAACCTCTTTGATAGGCCTCCTTGACTAGAGAAGGCTTGAAATGATGGAAAAGAAGTTTCTCAGCAAATTTGCTAGTGCCATTGACTTCTAAGGTCTCTATTTCTTTCAACACTAATTCTATAGTTATAGGGCCTTCATTCTCTAAGTGTAAGTGTACCTTGCAACCATAATCTTTTACATACTCTAGAGCTCTCCTCAAGATGAGTTCGGATATAATTACCCTCTCAGCAGAAGTCTTATAATGCTGACGTCCGACCTCCCCAATACCATCTAAAACCTCATTCTTGCAAAGGTCAGCAACATAGTCTATAACCTTAAGGCCTAAATTTAGGACCTCGATCGGATCCATTTTATATCTGTCTATAAGGGTGTCGATATCTGCTGGATGGAAACCCGAAAAACATGCTACTTTAATGCCCGCTTCTTCGGCAGACTTACACTCACGAAGGAGTATTTCTATTACATTTTCATAACTTTTAAACCCATTAAATTCTAATGCATAGGACCAAGGTGATAGAGAGACTAGTGCCATAAACCATCCTCCTTCCTTCTTAAATCTCTCAGCTATTTTAGCTGCACCTAAACCTCTAACTGGATTTGTGTGAGTATGCGCATCCGAGAAAACAAGGTTTTCAGTCATCTTCCTCTCCTCTGGTCATCTTAATCTATCCAATTTTAACTTAAAAGGAAAATCTGGTTAAGATTTAAGGTTATTAGTTAATTCTTTAAGCCTTTCTCTATACCTATCCCAAGTCCCAGGAGTCGAGGACGTAGCACCATCATTTACAGGATCATCTTTTCCTAAAAGTCCTGCTAGAAAGCTAGGAAGGGCTTTCTTGAGCCCAGTATTATATCCTCCTTCCACTACTATGATTTTCGGTACACTGATTCGATTCAATGTTTTTCCTAAATAGTTAAAGGAGTTCGAGCTTAAGTTTAGGGAAACCATGTAGTTATCATCTAAATATCCATCGAACCCTGCATCAACAATCATTACCTCAGGATTATAATCTTTCAAGAACTTAAATGCGTTATCCACAGCATCCTTAAAAATGTCATCTCCACTAAAGGGAGGAATGTTGATATTTATTTTAGTTCCCTTGGCATTTCCTTCGCCTGTCTGCCAAGGAAAACCTGTTCCAGGATATATAGTAGAACTGTCTTGATGTATATCGATGTGAATTACAGAGTTATCATTGTAAAATATATCTTGGCTTCCATTTCCGTGATGTGCATCGAAGTCAACCATTACAACGCGAAAACCTCTATCCTCTAAAATCTTTGCTATGAGTGAGGAGATGTTAAAGATACAGAAACCCAGCGTTGGAGCTCCGAGGCCTCTACCATTTTTTCCTGCATGATGGCCTGGAGGCCTAGGAATAACTAGTATGAGGTTCCAGACACTCAGCTCCCTTTCCACAATTTCCGGAACTCCAGCGAGTCTTTCAAGAGCTCTGTGAGTGCCTGGAGATATGTAGGTATCCCCATCTAGCCATTCGACAGAACTTCTCCCTTTAGAAATTACAAAGTTAAAATAGTCCTCGCTATGAACCTTAAGGAAAATTCTTACATCCCCTTTTGGAGGTTCTACCTTCCTAGCTCTCTCCAAAAGCTTATACTTTGCCAACCCATCTAATGCTTTTTCTAACCTCTCAGGACTCTCTGGGTGCTCATAAGGCTCAGGGGAGTGTAACTTAAAATCATCGCTATATATAAGCAGGAAGTCTTTCTCCATATGATCTCCCACCCCCTAAAACAAAAAAACGTTTAGCTGAGACAACGTCTTTTCGCTGAGGAGAATATGTATCTCGGGTTATCGACGAAAATGGCAGCAACGTACATCCTTCTAAACTTTGTAACCTTGACATATACTAAAATATCGGGCTTCTTTAAGTTGACCTCCCTGTCTACACTAGCTCCTATTATGGATGCGGCTTCAGGTCTATGAATAAACTCTCCATCCTTATCCATAAGGTAACCATCAACCTTAACAGCAAATTTTCCCTTATCCCTTTTCTCTAATAACTTTTTGACGGACTCTATTACATAGCTTATTTTAGGCGGTACAACATCATCAATGGGTATGGCTCTTAATATAGTCGTCTTTTCAGGTAATTCTTTGCAGAGTTTTATAGAAGCATGTTTAGGCTCCTTTACCTTTCCTAAAAGCTTATTTTTATCATAAAATACAAGCTTGAAGTCATCTAAGTAGTTATGAAGCTCTAGAAGAGCCTCTCTCCTCATTCCATAACCTGGAAGATGCGTTACTATAAGATTGAACGGAAGATCCTTACTCATTTTAGCTGACACCAGGAACACTTC
>JALWOJ010000216.1 GCA_026995555.1 Acidilobaceae archaeon
CAGGAACTACAATGGGCTCCGTCAGATCAGCTCCGAAGAGCTGAAGTTTTCCAGACATGGGAACTAGTCTCGCTGGTCCATCGACTATGTAAAGGCCATCAAGCTCAGCCCTACTCGCACTCAAACTTTTATACCCTCGTAGCCTAGAGCCATTTTGGAGCCGCGGTAGTATAGCCTGGCCTAGTATGCGGGCCTGTCAAACCCGCCTCCGCCCTAATCCTCTTCCCATCAGAAATATTTTGCTTAGAGGTTCCTCGTGCAGGGAAAAGATATAAGGAGCAATGTAAGTCAGAGGTAGAGACGGGCGGAGGCGGGTAGTGCAGAAAGCCCGTGACCCGGGTTCAAATCCCGGCCGCGGCGCCACCTAGGTCACGGGCCCTTTCTTCTCCTTCAACTTACATAGCAAGGATCAAGTAACGTTATGGCTTGCTCCTCTTTATTATATAACCAGCAAGTATCAGGAAGAGGACTCCAATAACAAATGTTAGAGTAAAGGAGATCTCGGGAGGTAATATGTCATAAGACCCTTCATAGCCAAACCTGACGACCTCGGCTGAATACGTTAGAGGTTGAAGAAGCACTACTGGAAGGATATAATGGGGCATTAAGCTAACTGGAACTATGACGTCTGCCAAAAACATCATCGGGAACCTAACCAAGTTGAACACGACCATCACCTGTGTAGGGTCCTTAACCATAAAGGAGAGGAGGACTCCGAAGGTCGACGACTCAAAAGTTGCTAGAATCGTTGCTAGCGTCAAGAGGATGGGATGTGCTGGGGTTATTCTTAAAACTGCCGTCGTCAAAATAAAGACCGGAACTATAGAAACTATTCCCATTAAAAAGCTGCTTAACGTTTTTCCTAAAGCTATCGTTGTGTAGTTAATAGGGTATAGCATTAGCCTCTCAAACGAGCCAAACCTCCTCTCAAACACTATTGACATTGCTGACATTGACGTTGAGCCGAAGAAGAGGGCTAGGGCTATCATGCCAGGAGCAAGCCACTCAGTGAGACCTCCACGTCTTATCATAAATGCGAGGGCAAAGACAAATGGAAAAAGAAGCCCCCAGCTGAGGGCTCCAGGCTTCATGTAGTACTCTCTGAAGTCCTTCATAGCAATATAGAATGACTTAGTGAGCTCATCGATCATTTAGCCTCACCAACTATCTTTAGGAACAGCTCTTCAGCATCGGCGCTTCTAAGCCTCAACATCGATATCTCTAGACCTCTCAGCCTAGCATATTTAGCGACATTTTCTATAACGGACGCTTTGTCAAGGGGGACTATCTCAATGTGATCTCCAACCCTTCTTATATCAAGAGCTCCCTTTATGTGCTCTAGAAGATCGTTTAGCTCAGGATTTGACGGCTGAAACGCTACCTCTATCACCTCCTGTGTGCTGAACTTTCTGCTCAGCTCCTCGGGGGTGCCTATTGCAACTATCTTTCCCTTGTTAATTATCGCTATTCTGTCTGAGATGTGAAAAGCCTCGTAGACGTTATGGGTGGTTAAAAATATTGTAACTCCCTGCCTGTTAAGCTCCTTCAACTGCCTCCACAAGATCCTTCTGCTCATCACATCCAGACCTGAGGTGGGTTCGTCTAGGAAAAGAACTTTAGGATTATGGACCAGAGCGGAGGCTATCGTTAACCTCCTCTTCAATCCTTTAGATAGGTTCTTGAACTTAGTATCTTTAAACCTCCAAAGTCCAAAGAACTTTAGTAGCTCTTTGACCCTCTCCTCCCTAACTCCCCTTGGCACACCGTACATCTTCGCTGAGAACATGAGGTTCTGATAGGATGTAAGCTCTAAATAGAGATTTGATACATCAGGAACGACACCTATCAACCTTTTAACGACCTTATATTCTTTAACCACGTCATGACCACATATCAGGGCTCTACCCGAAGTTATGTTGGTCAATCCTACTAGCATTCTGACCGTTGTTGTCTTCCCTGCCCCATTTGGTCCCAGAAATCCAAATATTTCCCCTTCATGAACGCAGAATGAAATTCTATCAACAGCTCTAAGCGAACCATAGACCTTTGTTAACTCATTAACTGAGATGGCACAACTTCTTGATCTTTCCAACTCTCCTTCCCTTTTTGACCTCTAACCTAACAATATGGGAAGGAGGTTAAATATTGCTAATTCATAATTCAAAAATTAAATAATTAATGGGTCCCTTTATCAGCTACAATATCTTAAACTTCCTTTTCATTGAGACGATCATGTAGGTAAAAAGGACAGCCCCTAACATTATGGCTGCCACACTCACAATATTTCCAGTGATCTTTGCCAGTTCGAGAACTGGAAGACCCACATACGGTATCTTAAAGATGAGCCTTCCAAGGACGTGGGATGGTGAAACTGGAGGGTCTGCAACGCTGTTTGCATCGCCTTTAGTTATTATGGAGGTGTGACCGTTGCTCTGAATAATATCGATCACCCTATGAACAACAACGCTTCTCCCAGGACCAACATAGGCTATCACTTCACCAACCTTTGCTTGGCCAGGACCTATGAAAACTACGTCCCCAGGATTGATATGAGGCTTCATGCTTCCCGTGAGGACCAAAAGCGTGTAATATCCGCTTTTCATCAAAATTAGAACAGCCAGAACAAGAATGCTAGTGATCATTATTGGAAGAACTCCCTCCTTGAAGCCCATCTTAGATCCTATGCCGTAAAGCCTTGTGTCAGGAGAGGCGACGTAAGTTATTGAGAGGAGGTTAATCATTATATAAATTAAACCTAGGAGCTCCCCCCTGACATTTGGAAGTAAGGGATTAAGCCAAATTGATCCTGAAAGGACAAGGCCGTAGGCTAGGGCTGACACAACGCCGAAACGTCTTGTTATCAAGACGATGGCTACAGCTTCAAGGACAGAGGGCCCTATAACTTCAAGAACGTTTTGCAAAGCTAACACGTTTGTGTTTAAGATAGCTGATAGACTCATGTTCATAGAGAGAATTATTAAGGTTGAAACTATCAATGAGCTCCTGAGCTTGAAAAGCTTTGATGCCAAGGCTACTGCTGCAACTAAGCCAAGCGCTCTTGGAACCATAAAGATTGTGTTGTTTGCCATATAGCTTAGTGTTGAAGCGTAGGGGTTTAAGGATATTCCCGTGAAAAAGGACAGACCCATTAGGGTCAAGATGAGGAGAAGCATAATACTTATTGAGAACTTAATTCCATCCTTAATAGATCCTCCTTTCACCTCCTTTCCAAAGTTGAGCATTAAGACTGCAGCGAGAAAGGAGGAGGACACAAGAGCATCTATTACCATGGAATTTGAGCTAAGTAAGCCAAGCCAGCGAATTCCTAAGTACAGGGAAAAGAGAGCAAAGAGGAGCTTCTCAATACCTTCAACCCTGGTTGAGACCTTAGAAGATATCATCTCTAATTCCTCTATTTAACTAAATAAAAACTAAAAAAGAAGATGAAGGTTAGGTTCCCCCTAGTTAGGAGGGGGTTGTGGGTCCCGTGGGACTATATTCGTTCCATTGTATTGCCTGAAGCTGCACGGTAAAGCTTAGATCCTGACCTTGAGGTGCACCTTGAAGAACAACCACATCGAAGCTTATGTCAGCACAATCTCCGTGATGAAGTTGAGCCCCAAAGTTATCTCCCCACCAAACTACCACGTCGTTAACTCCATCTCCATTGAGATCCATGTATACTCCATTTTCAGCTCCAGCGGCGTTTATCTCATAGTAGTAAGTTCCATTTAAGAGCACTCTCCATATCTTCACCGGAACGCTTCCGTAGTTACAGACCTTAAACGCTACATGGGTGTAGTACCAGGGGTATGCATTGTATATGGTGACGTTTAGCGTCGGATAGTACCCATCGTCTGAAGTGCCCTCGAATTGCGCCTCTGTACATGCAACGTCCTTATCTAACTGAACGAAGTGGTTCCTATCGGGGAACCCAGTAGCGTTCCAATCGTTGCCGTTGCTATATCCGTAGCCTGGAGGGGATCCGCAGGAATCCGAATAGATTAAGGTAGACTGTATAAAGCCTATCTTAACGTCTCCTGTATGGACATAAGAGTTTATGTGAAGTGTGTCGCTCCACATGGCATAGCCCACAAGAGTTGAAGCTAGGACTGCTATTGCTATTGCTCCAAGACTTAAAAGTTTCATCTTAAAACACCTCAATAAAAAATAAAATAAAAAATTATCGATTACTTTGATCTATTTCGTTACTCTCCTCCACCTACTTCGTTCCACTGGGCGAAGTAGAGTCCTAGGTCAAAGCTGTAGCTGCTGTCCTGAGCTGCAGACTGCTTAACTCCTATACATAGGGTATATTGACTGTTTTGTCCTGGTTCTATTTGAGTGTCACTAGGTACTATCAGGCTGACATATAGGTCGTCAGAGGGCGTTGTAGTGTAGTTGTGATCGAGTAACTTCACTGGAACTGTTCCAACGTTGGTCACGTTGAAGTCTACACACACCTCATAGCCTGGATAGGCGTTTGTCAAGGTAACGTTTAACTTTATTACATTACCTGCCTCATCTGTTTGCTCTGGCGTTACTGAGCATGAAGCAACGTCCTTGCCTTCGGTATTTGTGAAAGTTCCTCCCAGATTAGTTCCACCTTGAGGGTCTGCTCCTGTATCGCTGCAGTTATGTCCATCAAAAGCAACCGCGACGTCTCCCGTGTGAACGTATGTGTTCACATGAAGCGAGTCGCTCCACATCGAATACGAGACTCCAAGCGATGCAAAGAGAACTCCAAGCATCGCCAACAGGTAGATTGCTCTCACTATTTTCCACCTATTTGGTCACTTTTATATATTATTTTTTATCTTTAAATAGTATTGTGGAATTGTTTACTATATTTAAATTCCGATTATAATTCCATAATCTTATTATTATAATTAGTTACGTAACAGAGTTCCGTTAGAGTTTAATAGTAGCGATTGAAACTGAGTATAACGATGTATATGAGAGCTTGCACGCTCTTTTAAATATTGATGTGTTGTGATAACATGAGAGATAGTCTGCTTGATGAAATTGAAAGCCAGGACGGTGGAAAGAGGAGGTCGAGGCTAGAGATCATCTATACTATTCTCAAGGTCCTATCAAGTAGAGGACCTATGAAGAAGACAAGGATAATTCAATATGCAAACCTCAATACAAAGATATTTGAGGACCATGTAACCTCAACCCTCCTCGATAGAGGTTTTTTGAGCTTCGATGAAAAGAAGAGATTATATTCTATAAGTGGGAAGGGAGTGAGACTTCTAAGGATACTTGAGGCCCTTAACATCCTAGGCTTAATAAGGCTTGGTCAGGAAGGCAGCTATACCAATAAGGGACTTGAAAGTATGAGCTTTCTCAATGCCCTAAAATCTATAGGAAAGGCTGATGGTCTGGAACATTCACAAGTTTTTGATAATATTTTAAGCTACAAGGTTAAGTGTAATGACGAGAGCATTGATGTTTATGTAGTTAAATGCGTTAGTGATGTAATAGGAAAGGCTGAACTGATGACGTTAGTAGCTAGAGGAAAAAGAAGTATAGTTTTCTATGGAGATTTCAGTGGCTTAGCAGGAAGGAGGATCGTGATCAACTATAGTGATAATGGAAGTGAAGAGCATAGATCAATTCTTATACCGCTCCCCAAGAATGTAAGCATTGAGTTCATAGCAAGAGAGCTGAGATTAGGTTTAAGCAAGCTGGGTTGTGAATTTTAACCTCTCCTTTTTGTTATGCATCTCTTGGGCCCAGGAGTTGGAAATCTTTGATCCCTCATGGAAGCTCTGGACAATAATTACCATCTTTATAATTTTGGTAATACTTATAATTTTGGTAATAAAGGCCTTGTGGCCCTCAGGCTATTATGTAACCTGCATACGGCTTAGGAAGCCTTCTTGACTATCATTATGAGCTTCTTTGCAACCTCGACAGCCGTATGACCGAAGATCTTTATCATCGGTTCCTTACCCAAGTCTCCGTCATCGTATATCACATCGGGAACCTTCCCAGCCCTTCTAACTGCCTCGGAGACCATCCATTGCATTGTCTGGCCTTCCATGGCCTTGACGTCTGGCGGCTCCTCCCTCCTCGAAACGAAGACAACCTTTAATCCAAGCCTTTCTGCAGCGTTTATTAGAGAGGGATCATATCCTATGTTGAGCGCAGCCCTAATGGAAGGATCTTTGTCCATAGCAGCTAAGACCGCCCTCGCCACATGACTTGAGGCTCCGGGCCTTGCAGGACCTACAGCCTTAATGTTGTTCCTTACCCTTACAATTCTCCCCTCGATCCCTATCACATCTTCAGGGGTCCTCGCATAGGGGTACTCTATTGCCTCTACAACATTCATACCTACCTCTGGCATGTAAGGGGCTATCAGCTCTGAGTTCTCCAATATGATCGATACGGCCCTCTCAACATCCTCGATGGCCTTGAACTTCTCTGCAGGAATCATGAGCCAGGCCGTGGGATTTATGGGGCAATGTCCTCCACCGACCTTTAAGCCATAGTCTATTGCCATAGTTATAAATCTCTTAGCTATCCTTATGGCCTCGGGAAGCTCTAGTCCTTTAGCAACGTTGGCTGTTATTGCTGCTGAGAAGCCGCATCCAGTCCCATGAGTACATCCTTCAGTTATTCTTGGAGATTCGTAGATATGATATTCATCGTTATAAAACAACACGTCTACGCTCTTTTCACCTCCTAAATGTCCGCCTTTTACTATTGCCGCCCTCGCTCCCAGCTCCTTGACTATTAGTTTGGCTGCATTCTTTGCATCATTGAGATCTTTGATCCTTATTCCAGCTATCTTCTCTGCCTCTGGGACGTTAGGTGTGACGAGTAAAGCCTGCGGGATGAGATCCTCGATCAGGGACTTGATGGCGTCCGGTCTGAGGAGAGGGGCACCACTCTTAGCGATCATAACAGGATCTATTATCAAAGGAAACTTTAACCTCCTAACGGTCTCCGCGACCACCCTTATGATCTCTGAGTTGCTCAACATTCCAGTTTTTGCAGCGTCAACGCCCAGATCTTCATATACGGCCTCTATTTGTTTGACTACAGCGTCGGGGGGTAAATCATATACTCCGATCACCTCCTTTGTATTCTGGGCTGTGACGCTTGTGATCGCTACTGTTCCGTGAACGCCCATGACGGCAAATGTCTTAAGATCGGCCTCTATGCCAGCCCCTCCTCCCGAATCGCTCCCAGCTATAGTTAGAGCAACAGGTATTCTTGAAGATCTCATCCTTCAGCTCGCCTCCTTTTTATGCAAAATTAAAAGGGCCTTATTAATGTGGCAACACATAATTTATTATTGAGAGCGTTGCCCAGAGAGCCTCTTCTGTTCTAACGGTCTTCGTGCCCTGAACAGGAACCGTGTTAATTATATCATCAAAAAGATCCTGCTTACCTACATCAAGGAGACCTCTTCTTGGTCCTCCAAAAAACACGGCCAAACCTTTTGACGACGAAAACCCTCTCTTTATTCTCCTGCTGAGCTCCCCCAAGGTATAGCATCTTCCCATTCTACTTGTTGCGATAAGATAGTAGCCATTTCTCCTCAATTCTCTTACTAGTTCATCAAGAGATCTTCTAGATCTTACCTTATATCCCCTATAAACATTCCCTCTAAAGGTCCTTACCCTCCTTCTCCTTTCATCAATGACGTACACAACAATCCTATCATTCTTCTTTAAGTTATCACAACCTTCTTCATCTAACCTCCAAACACCAAGCCTTTCTCCCAGATAAACTTTGCAGTCATCTTCTATTATACCTTCAACGATATCTCCCGTTCTAAGCCTCTCAGGAACCACGTGGAGAGGGGTTCTTAGAGGAGGGAGGATCCCGACCCACCTAAGCTCCTTCTTCAAAGGAACAATTCTCTTTCTAAGATGGGGTGGTACTTCTAGGTATCTTAATATTGAGTACAAGATCTTCTTATCGATCTCCGAGGTGTCTGGATCGCTGTAGATGTAAACCTCATCAACTCTGAATACTGACAGGGCTCTGGATATAATTCCGGCCTTGAAAGTTTTTGTAAGGAGATCTGGCTCAACGGAAAGAACACTTCCCGGAATTGCTACGGCAATAGGTTTGGATCTTGAATGTGGGGGCCAAGGACTGCACTCAGTCACCTTTTCTTACCTTTGCCCTTCTTAGACCTCTCCTTACCCTCTCTCATCTCCTCCTTCTCTCTTTTGCTCGTATCGATGAAGAGCGTAGTCTTCTGCCTGCCTCCCATACTCTCACCCAACTGAAAGGAAGCCTTTTGCACTATAAAATATATCCATTGGGGTTGAAGGTCGCTCAAGGGGAATGATCATCATCTGCTCCTCAGACGACCGTCATTCGCTCATCCAAAAAGTTTACAGAGCTTAAAGTTTTTCTTCCTTCTGTTTCCTTGCTTGATTTACGTATTAAGTATAGCTTTATTAGATATCACCTGCAAACAACAATTGCCAACGTGAACAAGTTGGAGAGAGGTTCCCTGAGATAAGGCGAGAAGACCAACAAAGTTCAATGAGCTTGTTGGCGATAAAGTCAAGGTGAAAGACGTGGCATCGATGCATAAGGGAGAGGAGAGGTACATTAGGATAAACGTTATAGGGGTCATAGTTATATCATTCTTAGTTACTGTAGGTTTTGGTGCAGCCAACCTAATAGTTCCTTATTATATACTCGCACTTAAAGGAGTTCTAACACAACTTCCAGAAAAGCTAGAGGCTGTCCATGCTGAAAGGGCCGTGGTAGAGATCGGGGCTATGGCCTCCTCATTTATGGCAACAAGGGCAGTTTTTGCAGCCCTTTCTGGATGGATGAGTGACAAGCTAGGAAGGAGACCCATGATAATATCTGGAATGACTCTTTATACGATCTTAGGAGTTCTATACGCCCTGACTACAGCTCCATGGCAACTTATAGCGTTAAGAGCAGTACAAGGTGTTGCCTCTGCCCTAGTCTGGCCGGTCGCAGAAGCCCTTTTGGTTGATAGCGTTATATCCGAGATCAGGACCAGGGCCCTGAGCCTCTATGTAATAATGATGAACGCTGGCCAGGTGATAGGACCTGTCATAGGCTCAATAGCCTATGAAATAAGCAAAAGAATGCTGGCTGGAGCAACAATAATTGATATATTCAGGGTACCGTTCCTGGTAATAACGATAGCCATACTTCCAGGAACGATCTTAGTCTTGTTCCTTAAGGAGCCTAAGGAAGGAAAGATAAGAAGCGGAGAGGAGATGCTAGAGAAGTTCAAAGGTGGACTTTCAAGGCTACCTAGGGCTGTGAAGAGGGCTCTTGCCTCCTTTTACATAAGTGGAGTTCTTAACGGACTTGCTGCGGGAATAATTTCGAGTGTTATGATAGTATATGTTATAGATTTTATAGCTAAGACCCCCGTTAAAGTGGGAATGGCATTAAGTATATCTGGGATAGCAGGACTTGTCATTGCCTATCCAGCAGCGCACTATGCCGATAAGCTTAGTGACGTTGAAAGGAAAAGCCTTCTGCTTTTGACGTACATAGTGGCCAGGGTTCTTCTAGGTATAATAGGTTTTATTAGAGGATACTGGATATTTATTTTGATTGCTGCAGTGCTCAACGTTACAATGAATATTAGTATGCCTCTTTTAAGATCTATTCAGGCTGGCTTAGTGCCCTCTAAACTTAGAGGTCGCGTCTTTGGTCTTCAGCAGGCGTTCTTCAACAGTGGAATGGTTATAGGACCCCTTTTGGGAGCATACATATACAAGCATTACTTTAACAGCACGTTTCTGTTAGGACTCACGGGAGTTCAGATGAGCTTTATAATTGCAGCAGCTTTAGGACTTATAGGCGTTGCTCTGATATTCCTCTACTATAATCCAGAGGCCGTTAAAAGTGAGTGGGAGAAAATGAATTTTGAGATGAAAGCAGTCATGGGCTAAAGCATGTTAGCATACTACTAATCATGTGACATTGTTCGATTAATGTTATCATAACTATATAATCACAATTATTAAGCTCCTTGCAGAGAAACTAAATGGTTCGAACTCGAATAGGAGCTCAGAAAGGTGCAAACCTTGAAGGAACTTCTGAAGCTGGAGAACGTCTGGAGAACGTTCAAGGGAAGAGCTGTTCTGAAGGGTATAAGCTTCTCCGTCAAAAAAGGCGAAATATTGGGATTTGTTGGTCCGAACGGAGCAGGTAAGACAACGACAATAAGGATTTCCTTAGGTCTTCTCAAGAGAGACAAGGGAAATGTTTTCTTGATGGGCAGAGATCCCTTTAAAGACCCTAAGAGCAGAGAAGGGGTTGGAGCGGTATTTGAAAGACCTACGTTTCCTCTAAAAGTTCCCATCTTGAAGTTCCTAGAACATGTTGCAAGGCTGAGAGGGGTGCCTC
>JALWOJ010000217.1 GCA_026995555.1 Acidilobaceae archaeon
CCCTTGGGGAGAGGTAATGGTCAGACTCGGAACTAAACTCGGACTACCCGCATTCGTAAATGAAGACGGAACACCCAAATACAAAGATTGGAAGGACTTCTTAATAAACTGGCAACCGCAACCTGGAATAGGTGCACTTGCAGGATGGAGAGGAAAGAACGGAGACAAGCACTTTGTGGGAGAACCCAACCCGAAACAACTTGAAATGTATGCTAAGAATAAAGGATTCTTCTACTAGCCTCTACCCGAACACATGAGATTTTATAGATACGCAAATAAGGATTACCTTGAATGGGCAAAGAGCGTAAAATTTGTAAAGAGAACCGACCCAATAATTCTTAACTTCTACGTTGAAACTTTACAAAAGTTCAGACTTGCGGGACAGGGCCTCTGGCAGGGTAAGAAACAGCCACCAAATGACCCCGCAATCAGGGAGAGACTTGTTAAATACTTTGACCCTCTACCCTTCTGGTATCCACCCTTTGAAGAGGAGGTTAGCGGAAAGGATTATCCCCTCTACGCATTCACTAAGAGACCTCAATGGATGTATCACTCTTGGGACTCACAAAACACTTGGCTCAGACAGATATCAACGAGAAATTACCTTTACATGAATCCGAAAACTGCGAAAGAACTCGGTATTAAACACCTTGACTGGGTGTGGGTTGAAAGCAGAATAGGTAAAGTAAAGTGTCAAGTATTCCTTACAGAATGCACAGAACCTAACTCAGTATGGACGTGGAACGCAATAGGTAAAATGATAGGAACTTGGGGATTGAAACCAGAAGCGGAAGAAGGACATCAGGGATTCCTTCTGAACCACGTAATACCCCACTCAATAAGAATCGGCGGAAGGGAATTCTACTACGGAGACCCGATAACCGGACACCTCGCATGGTTTGACACAAAGGTAAGGGTTTACAAGTGCGAGGACCAAACACCGGAGACCTATCCCGAGTTCAAAGTTGAACCCTTACCATACATAAAGGAAAGATGGGAAGAAGTTTTAAGATATAAACCTTAAAAGGAGGTTTTAAAGATGCCTCAGTATGCTTTGGTAATAGATTTGAACACCTGCGTTGGATGTCATGCGTGTGCTACAAACTGTAAGGAGTGGAACACTCAAGCGGCATTCGGTCCCTTATCCGATTTTGACCCTTGGGGTGCACATCCTTCGGGAGTTTGGTATAACAGAATATTCACATACGAAACCGGAGAGTTTCCCGAAACTCAAGTTTTTCACCTCCCGAAGTCCTGTCTCCACTGTCAGGATGCACCCTGCGTTCCCGTATGTCCAACAGGAGCGAGCTACAAAAGAGAACAAGACGGAATAGTCTTGGTAAATTACGACGACTGTATAGGTTGTAAACTCTGTTCATGGGCATGTCCATACGGATGCAGAGAGTTTGATGAAGCGGATAAAGTTATGAAAAAGTGCACCCTCTGTATAGACAGAATATACGATGAAACTTTACCTCCAGAACACAGGAAACCCGCATGCGTTTTAACATGTCCCGCAAGGGCAAGATTCTTCGGAGACATAGAAGACCCCAACAGCGAAGTTTACAAGTTAATTGAAAAGAGACAGGGATTTGTCCTTTTCCCAGATATGGGAACTAATCCAGCAAACCACTACCTGCCGAGACAGGAAACTACGATAAACCTTGAAGAGTTTGAAAAACACATACTTAAACCTGATAATCCTCTATTCTTAGAAGTTTTAAGAAGACACAAAGGTGGAGTTTCCGAAGAAAAGAAAGAAGAAGAAGAAAAGATGGAAGAAGCTTACTTTGAAGAATTACCCTAAAGGAGGTTAGGTATGCATCCCCCGATTTCTTTGATATTCTTTTTCCTTACAGCAGGGACTTCAATAGGTCTATTTATTTTCACTTACTTTATTGAGTTTTTAACTCTCTTCGGGAAAGGGCAGGGACTTCCTAAGGGAGTTGTTATAACCTCCGGAATAATAAGCTTAATTTTAATTGGTGCGGGAGCAATAGGAGCTTCCTTTCACCTCGGACACAAGTTAAGGGCGTGGAAGGCTATAAAAAGATTTAATACCTCCTGGCTATCAAGGGAAGCGGTATTCAGCGGAGCTTACGGGTTTACGCTACTTATATACTTAATTCTCAAATACTTTGAAGTTTCACCTTTTCTTGAACACACGTTCGGAATTATCACATGGATTTTAGGAGTTCTTAGCGGATACTCAACCGCAATGATTTACGCATCTAATAAGTTCGTTCTTGAGTGGAACACCGGGATAACCGTAATCTATTATCTCCTAATGTATCTAATGCTCGGTTCTTCCGCATTTGCAATAATATCCTACGTTTATAACCTTCCATACACGGGAACTTTTGTATTCTTAACATTCCTTTTCGTAGCTCTCGGACTCGGATTTAGGATAGCCTTTAATGTAAGACAGTTTTACATAAAGAGACCTACTTTAAACGAAGCTCTTAACTTACCCCACAACAGACCCGTTAGGGTAATTGATAAAGGTTCAACAACCGACAACTACTGCACAACGGAATTCTATTACGAAAAAGGTAAGAAGATGCTACCCACATTCATACCC
>JALWOJ010000218.1 GCA_026995555.1 Acidilobaceae archaeon
AGACTGGATAGCTCGGAAGCTTCAAGCTATTCATTCATGCGGATCCAAGGTTATTCTTACTGTTAGGGATAAGTGTCTAAGCAAGGTGGCTGTTCCTATCCGTTGTCATTCTCCTGTTTGTCCTACCTGTGCTCGTATAGAGCAGGAAGAGACTTTAAGGCGCTATAAACCTATTTTTGAGCAGGCGGAACGTTCATCAAAAAGAGTTCTTTTTATTACTCTTACGACTTGGAAGCGTCCATCCGATGGCGATGAGTTAAGGGCTGTTCTTAAAGAAATGTCGGGAGCCTACCGAAAGCTTCTTGATATGCGATTGGGGGCAAGGAAGCGAAAGTGGTTAAGAGAGCAGTTTTATGAGGCTCTTAGGGTTTCAAATGTCCGTAATAAATCCCTTCAGGCTTATTTATTTGAGGAGTTCTTAGATTACTGTGAGCGTAACGGTGTTCAAAAGTTTCGTGATTTAATAAAAGTTGGCGTTAGGAGACCTGAGATAACTTATGACGCAAGTAAAGGTTGGTTTAATCCCCATTTTCATATTATTTGGTTTACTGACTGTCCAATTCCTCAGGTTTTACTGTCTTTCCTCTGGACTACTTTAACTGGTACAGGTATTGTTGACGTTCGTGAAGCGTATGAAAGTTTTGATAAAGAGCTTATTAAATACATGACTAAATTTTGGGAAATACCAGAGGATAAGATTGGAGAAGTTGTTTGGGCTTTGCGTGGTTTAAAGAAGGTTATGCTTCATGGAGTCAAGCTTATTAAAACTCCTAAATCTTGTCCACATTGTGGTCATGAGGATTGTAAGGCTCATCCGGTTGCTATTGCTAAGCTTGATAGGGGAATAGATTACAGGTATAAGCATGGGGATACATGGTTGGGCGAAATAGTTTCTATCCGTGCTCATTATTTGGCTTCGCTTTATGCTATTGAATTTGGGGATTCTTATATTCGTGTGGTTTATGCAGAGGGTGAGGGTTTTGTTTGGTTTGGTGATTGGAAGTTGATTAATTTGGACATTAGTTATAAAGAAAGTGTTTGGTTCCCTTATTCGCTTTATGCTGAGCTTATAAAGGAGAGAGAGGAAAAGCTCCGATCAAAGGGGGCTGATCCTCCCTTAGATTCTGAAGATTGTTATTTTGATTTAGATTTTTAGCAGGAGGTAAGGGTATGAATGGAGATATGAAGGAGGACTATTTTGCGGAAGTAACGATAGTTTTTGAGATCAAGTTATCCGAGGTTATAGGGGATACGTTCAATGTAGAGGAATTTGTTAGGAAAAGGAATGAAGTTATGAAGAGAGCCTATAAAGCTCTTAAAGCTCTTGAGGATGCTGGTGTTGAGATAAGCAGAGTCCACTATGAGGATATAAAGATTGTTTCTGAAATTCCCTTCCCTGATTACAGCTTTCTTGATGAGTAGATTTTTTAGACAGGCGACGACGCAGGGCGGAGCGAAGCGGAGCCCGAGGAAGGAGCTTATTGCCACCCCCAAGCGTGGATTTCCATCAGGGCGTGACTATGGGGCGGTGGGTGGGACCCAAGGCGTGAACTGTATCCCTTGAAAACTTGACAAATATGTTGGACTGATGTATGACTATATATTATGGGAAAGGCAACTAAGACAACTGAAGTGAGGGGGCTTCGTTTAGAAAAGGATCTTTTACGTATAGCAGACAAGTTAGCTGAGCGTAGTGGGTTGACTTTCAATGCTTATATTCGTTCTTTGCTTATTGAAGATTTCTTATTGTCTGGGGATCCTGAAGCTACTTCGTATGCAATAAACTTCCTTTCCACCAAAGCTAAGGAGAAGGTTAAGAGGAAGGTTCTTCAGTATTTGGGTGTGGAGGATATTGGTGATGCGTTTTCGGGTTCTTCTGGGAAGTGATATGGGGTTTGAGCTTATGGATCTCACTTATCCTGAGCTTGTTCGTGAGGTTGATCGCCTTCTTTATGAGGCTGTTAGATTGGGGCTTAGCGGGATTGAAATTTCTTTTATAGAGGAGGTGAGCGATGAAGGTCAAGGTTCAGAAAATTTTGAGGTTGGATAGCACTAAGAACGGTAATAGGCGTTATAGGGTTTTAGCTTCCTTTGGTAATGATGAAGATGTTTTTACGGTTATAGTTCGTTCTGATGATGAAGCTAAGTTGATACGGGAAGGTAGGGAAATAGACATTATTCCCGTTCGTGAAGTCCCTTATATCCTCAATGGTAGTGTAGAAGGCGATGGTGCGTTGGCTAAGTTCGTTGGTGATTTGAAGAGTTCATAGCATCCCCCCCTAAGGGAGGGGATGCCTGATAAACCACCCTTTGGGGGTTGGATGGAGAAGTTGGCTAAGTCTTCTTTTTATTGTGGGGTAGAAAGGGGGATTAGTCAAGAGGGTTGGTTAGGTGTAAAAAACACTTCACTTGATACTACAGAAACATCTGCGACGGAAAAAATAGACTGGATAGCTCGGAAGCTTCAAGCTATTCATTCATGCGGATCCAAGGTTATTCTTACTGTTAGGGATAAGTGTCTAAGCAAGGTGGCTGTTCCTATCCGTTGTCATTCTCCTGTTTGTCCTACC
>JALWOJ010000219.1 GCA_026995555.1 Acidilobaceae archaeon
AAATTATCGTAAGTGGGTCTTGGAGGGTGCACTATTTAGACAGATGGGGCCGTCGTCTAGCCTGGCTAGGATGCGGGGCTTGGGCCCCCGTGGTCCGGGGTTCAAATCCCCGCGGCCCCACCAAAATTCTGAAATACTTCTCTTCAACAAGACCCTATATTCTTAACTGTATAATTAAAGCAATCGAAGTTGACTTTTCCTAGGCAAAGCTTATGCTTTCACTGAGGACATATCTGTTTACATCATCAATCTCTTTACCTCGTGTAACTCTTATATTGAAAACTTTCTTGGTTAGAGACCGTTTCCTTTTAACATTGATAACTATGATTTACATACTCTATCCATAACTTATAGTACTTTCTTGCGATCTTTTCAACCCTTTTAAGAACATTTTGAGGAACTAGGTTATGATATTTTTCATTCACACGTTCGAGTGTTGCCAATACCTCATATACAAGCACTATTCCTTTTGCTCTTTTCTTTTCTAGCTCCCTTTTTGTGATGTTAGTGGCGGTCTGAATCAGCTTATCCCAATTAATGTTTCCCCTTCTAAGTATAGCAGCAATATCATCTATGTCCTTCTCCCTTTCTGTTAATGATTTAAAGAGGATTATAGACTCGTTAGAAAGCAAAAATACAGTAAGATTGCCAAAAATCCCCAGCAACTGAGCATCTTTCTTTAACTCTGCATAGAAAGGTAATCTAATGAACTTACCTACATCAACATCTATAGATTCATCTGTTATTGGATTTCTAAGTCGCAGCCTATCCTCTTGAATAAATCCTAGAGTTTGGAGAGCTTCAATAAGAGCCTTATAAGAACTTAAATCTTCAACAATAATATCTATATCTAATGTTGACTCCTTTATATCACGAAGCGTTAGAGCCGCACCACCAAGAATATAGACTTTGACAGGTTCAGTAAGCGCTTGACCAAGGTTTTCAAAGAACTCTATAACATCTTCTTTACCTCTCCCTCTGGCTGGCAACACCCTTGGCCACCCTAAACTCTATTAGATCTTCTAGACCTGCTGGCAGGCTCACATCTCTATCTACATAGATTATAGGCCTAGCAATCCTCACTCCTTTATCGCCCCACCAAACCTCGTACTTGACACCCTTCTCTTTAAGCATTTTAGTAACCCTCTGTATTATCGCCTCTCTCAGTACCCTAAGTAGCTTAGCACCAAGACCTGTCAGATGATAGTACTTGACACCATTATACTCAACTATCCTTATGAAGCCATGATCGACGAGCCAGTTTAAGTACCTATAAAGGGTTGAAGGGTTGTAGCCCTTCTTCACAAGATCGTAAACAGTTCTAGCTATGACTAAGTTGTTGAGAAGGCGTGCAAGCCTAACTATATCACATACCATCACAGAACACCCTATATAAATTTTAAACTCTATCTATAAAAACTTTACATAGCAATGTAAAGAAACTTAAGGAGGTACCAAGGCTTTCTGCCCTGAGGAGTATAATGGGCTAGTTAAGGATGTTGAGTCGGTCCATCCTCAAACCTGTCCTAGTGGAGTTTGCTAAAAATAAGCTCGTCGTAGAGACACTTACAAAGATCACGAGATATACTATAACAAGGGATCTTTATAAAGATTACAGTAAAAAGGAAGAACAAGCCATAGTCTCCATTCAGTTAGCCATGGGAGCAGGGATTTTCATACTTTGCACTGCTTCTTGTTAAGCACACTCGCAGATATAGAACTAATCACTAATCTATCTGTATAGCTGAGCCAATGACAATGCAAACATAAATTATATTATGCTTAATTCGAATAAATAGGCAAATCTGATATATAAGCTAATCACTTCAAAAAGAATTCGCTATGGTGATGTATATTTGACATACGGTACTGCTAGCACTGGCAAGAATACCCGTGAGATCGCCTCTGTACTGTTAATATACATAGTACTTGCCCCTCTCATCGGTAATGTATTCTTAATAGCAACAGCAAACTCTACCAACACCAGCTCGGGAGTAATTATTCCAAGGATATTGGTGATGCAAAGTTCCTCTATGAACTATTTAAGGCGACAATATGTCGTGAGAAACTTAAGGAGTGGTGTAAGATGTTAAACGCGGATATGAGCCTGCTGGCTAGAGAAGGGGGATGAAGATATGTTAACCAATACAAGGAGGATCCTTAGCATAGAAGAGGAGAGGAAAAGAAATCTAGAGGATATCTTACACCATACAAAATGGGAGGCAGGGATGGTAAAGAAGCTAGGAAGGAAGTGGTTTGAAATGAGAGATAAGTGGCTTAATGAAGCGTTTGAGAGGGATAAGGAGATGTGGAGAGATCCTAGGGTAAGGGAGGCACTAATAAAGGCAATATTGGCAGAGGATGAGGTAAAGAGAAAAGAGAGGAAGAGCTAGCTAGTGCCCAAATATTTGCATGCAGTTCTTTAAAACTTCCTTATCATTAATTTCTGCAGGCTCTACTTTACATTTCCTCTCTAAACTTCTTTCTACAAGTTCCTGAAACCTTCAAATATATTCCTAAGGCAATAAGATAGATGAGCTTTCCAATAATTTGATTCAGTCATCTAAGCTATATCATTTCCCAAATGCAATTTTCCATATTAGGCTTGCTACCTTTCAGCTTCTTCTCTATTTACAAGCTTTTCCATAACTTTAATGACCTCTTCATCAGGCTTAGGTTCAACAAAGTAAATTGTAGCTGCAAATAATTGCTTTTCCCAATATTCCATTCTTAGGTTCGTTCTATGTGAATGTTATTTTTGACATATCAGCTATGTGCCTACCAAATACTTTTTGGCATATAATATAGTCCTCTGTGTTTCATTAAAAATTGCGCCTCTAATTAATATTAAGAAAAATCTTTAAAAGTACTACAAAATAAGAACTGCCTCGAATCCCGATAATGGCTAGAATTCATTATCATAAATTAATGATTTAGGGATCTTGGTGGATAATATGCCAAGCATAGAAGCTGGCTGGAGCATAATAGAAATTAGTGATATCCTGAAACTAAATATTAATGAAATTAAAAGACTTACTGACCAGACCCTGAGTATTAAAGAGGTCTTGCTTGTAACCTCTCCAACTAATGTGTACGTTAAACAAGGATATTCATCCTTGAGCATGATGCTAGGTGTAGGATCTTTAGTTATGAAAGGTTCTTTAGACCTGCCTGTGGAGCTAAGAAGGTTTATACTGTTCAGGAGAGAGTGGATAAACGGCTGCTGGATTTCTAAAGAACCTCACTACAACTTTTTGACCTCAAAGGAAAGCATTGAAGTTAAAGGTACTTCTATTGCACTATCCCTTAAGGATCCTGTGGCACTTCTATCAAACGGCATTTCAGGTCCTCATAAGCTTTTTAAGATCGAAGACAATGATCTCCTAAAGAATTTAATACCATTAGTGAAAGTAGAAGATCGTGACGTAGTCTTTAAGACAAACGATAATGAGTATTTGTCCATTATAGCAAATGGAGAGCTAGAGAAAGTGCTTACTTATATAATGCCCCTTGCGTCAGCATGTGGTTCCTCGCCATAGGTCGGTGATCATCATTATTATCAGTATAGGGTAGCTTGGCTCATCGGACCTCTAGTTCAAAATAAATTTCCTAGGCCATTAATAAAAACTATGGTAAGGCTGATGGACAGTTGAGGGTTCCCAAGAAGAGGGAGATAACTGCACTGTGGCTACTCTATAAAAAGGGAGGTGAGATAAACCTAGGGGAAGCTATTGACCTTCTGAGAACCGAGCTCTGCGTTACAAAAAGGACCGCGAGCAACATAATTAAGAGGCTCAGAAAGCTCAAGCTGCTTGAAGTTAAGATTTATCCTAATGAGATAAGGATCAAGGCAATTGACCCCCTAAGCATCTTTGAAAGTATAGCTTTAGAATACTTGAAATACAGAAAGACAAGATGTAAAGGTAGAAATTGATCGGAAGTTTTCACCACTTGGCTCATTCTTTAACTTTTCTCAAGTCTCGGATTGTGGTCCTCTCCTCATGAGATCTCCTCGGACTGGCTAGGAGTCCTCATCGACTTAACGCTTCTTCCAACCTATGCTCAGCAACTACCTTAGCCTCATTTAATATATTTTCAACGTCCCTGTTTAAGCTCTCTGTGGAGTCCAGTAACATATCTTGAGGAGTAGAAACATACATGTGGCTTTCAAATGCCTCCTTCAGGGCCTCTTCAGCTTGGCTCAGCAAACTTAATATATCTGGAGGGGATCCTCCAAGAACTTCCGTAACCTTTTTCAAAACTTTTAGAGGAACTTTCAGCTCATTAAGTGGAATTATTCCTGTTACAGCTAAAGTTTCAAGCCTTAACGATACAAACTCTAATAGATGCTCAACCTCATAAAGATTTTCCAAAATGCTTCGAGCTATAGGATCTTTTTTTACAACCATTTCAAGTCTTCTCTCCTGAATTTTTACCTTTAGCAAGGACTGTCTGACGGCACTCAAAGCCTTAGCCACAGCAACTCTAGCATTGATTTCAGAGCCTCTTCTTCTTATCATAGCATCTTTCACCTAAAGGTGCCTTAGCCCACCCATTTGTAAATGAACACTATAACCAGGATAAAGGAGGTGTAACCTCCTGCAGTGTGTATTATAGTGTTCTTGGGACAGCCTATTGCCTCGGCTACGAGCTTGAAGTCGGTCACGGTGACTGGAGGTATTCTGGCAATGTTGTACTGGGATATGGGAATCGAAGGACTTACGACCTTCACTTTCTTCAACATTTGGAGACAGTAGCTGTTGGCTATTGGATGGTCTAGGATATGATAAAGTCCATATATAGTTAGCTTGTAGATGAGAGCGTTTCTCACCTTTTCCGCCGTCTTTTGTGGACTACCCACAAATCCCGGGAATATGTAATAAATGTTGTTACCCACAGTCATGCTAGTTGCATACCAGCTTGTGTTAAAAGGTGTTTTTGCGTATGGATCTACCCTGTAACCTATTCTCAACATCTGGAATGACTTTGCTAGATCGCCCGCTCCTAACACTATGAAGTACATATTCCTGTTAACAGGATTTGGATAAAATGAGGCCAGTGGAAATATGGTTAGAACTCCCTGTGGCGATATCAAGCCTCTAAACACATCGTAGAAGACCACATATGTGTCGTTGGGCTTAGCTCCTATGAGCTTTAAAAGTCCTGAAGCCTGATGTTCGGGAGCGGTCAGTATTTGTGCTAAAAGCCTTATCTGAGTTCCATTAAGGGTCGCACCGTCAGCTAAAGTCCTTCTATTTGTGTTAACCGTTATCCAATAGCCATAGTCCCACCACGAAACTATTAGCGCATTAGGCGGTGTTGACTCGTTGATATACTTTAATGCATAAATCCAGGCATTGTTCAAGGGGACGACTATTTTGGGCTTCCCGTTTTCATTTAGCGTCAGTGCTCCGACCATAGAGGTCATTATGGAGGGAGCATGATACTCATTTCTAAAGTACGTCTGCTGAGCATATATCACGGTGCCAGCAATAGTTATTATTACTATGGTTAAAGCTCCAGCTATCCTTAAAGAGTCACCCAGTAGCGTCTCTCTCTTGACCTTCTTTACCTTTCTCTTGACCTTTTCAATCGCTTCACTAGAAGGCCCTCTCGTTACAACAAAGCCTGTGAATATACCTGCAGCCAAGGTTGCATAAAATGATGCCATTTGTTCTATATAATACATGTGCTTATTTACATATATTAAGAACAAGAATATCAGTAGTATTGAGAGTCTAAAAGGATAAGCTGGGGACAGAGCTATACTCTTTCTTTCATATAGTCTATAGAGATCTACAACTACCGCACCGAGACCTAGTAGTAGCGCAAGGCCATAATCAGTAAATATAACTTTCCATGTGGGGGCTTGATATTCCTGAATGCTTGTTTCAAGAGGATTCAAATGATATGTCATACCGAGCACGAGACGCATCCTACCGCTGAGGCTTACAATGCCACTCACTCCTGCTGCTATACCCAAGGAAATGAGCACTATGACAAGCCAAAGCCTCAGCAGGGCTGTCGTCTTTCCTATAACTTTTTCAAACCCTACCCCTATCAGGTAGAATATTAAGGCTCCCAGAAACACCAATCCAACGCTTTTTTCGAAATAGTAATATCCAACCTCAGGGGAAAGTGAGACTGTAGTGAAGTAACCTAAAAACAGTGGAAGGTACAGCCTAAAGAACTTAGACAGCGTAGGCCTATAGAGTATCAAGTCTAAGAGTATTGTTAGCGCAAAGGTGGCTGTCTCTAAGTGATATCCTCCCCATATCCACGCGACAAAACCACCTATTAGCCCTCCCAAAAAGGAGTAAAGCGGTCTCTTGACTTTACCTTCGTTCCTGAAGGCAGCCACTAAAAATATATATGAAAGCATTATTACTGGTATTGCTGCACCTATCTTTTCCACAAAACCTACTGTTGTCCTCACGACCGCTCCTGGCATCACAGCAAAGAGAACTGCAGAGATGATCCCGGCAAGCTTGGATCTAAGCAAATAGTAAACGAAGAAGTATATCATTATTATTGAGAGGGCACCCGAAATTACAGGAACTAAACATATCCATTGTTTTAGGGTGAGGCCAAAGTGTTTTACCAAAGGGTAGGTTGCTGCCGTCAACCAAGGAATACCTATATATTCACTCCTCAAGAAGTTCCTTCCTTCAGGCCACCAGAAGGTCTTTACATCTTTAAGGCCGCTTAAGCTGAAGAGTCCATGTGTGTAGAAGTACTTAGCCATCCAATAAAGTATCCAAGGATCACTTGCATCCAGCTCCAGCTTATACTTTATTGCTGGAAGCATCCTGATATATATTCCGATGAAGAGTGCTATAACCAGAACAGCAACAGTTATTAATGTAGACCTCCTCTGGATCGACGTGATAAATTTTTCAGAAAAGCTTGCCTCCTTCCTTCTTACTTTCCTTTTCCTTTCTTTGACCAAAGTTTCACCCTAACGCTGCTCTTTCTAGGATTGTATGAGCAAAATAATTAATATAAAGGGTTGCGTTTTTCACACCTCTTGATTAAAGTCGAAAACGAGCCCATAAAATTTATTTATGAATCAATGTACAGTATAACATTGGCTGTTCTGAGGTGACATAAAATTGGCAGAACAGGTTAAAGTAATTATAATGGGTGCCGGAGGACGTGACTTTCATAACTTTAATGTATATTTCCGTAACAATCCTAAATACAAAGTTGTAGCGTTCCCAGGAACCCAGATACCAGGCATTGTGGGAAGAAGGTACCCTCCTGAGCTTGCAGGCCCTCAGTATCCTGACGGAATTCCAATAATTCCAGAGGAAAAGCTTGAAGAGGCCATAAAGACCTGGGGAGTTGACCTAGTAGTTCTCTCTTACAGTGATTTAGAATACAAGGTTGTCGGAGAGAAGCTAAGTAGAGCTCTCTCTGCAGGAGCTAGCTTTATGATTCTAGGACCTAAGGATACCATGTTAGAGTCATCAAAGCCTGTTATAGCTGTAACTGCTGTTAGAACGGGTTGTGGAAAGAGCACAGTCTCGAGGGCCGTTTCAAGAGTAATAACATCAAAGGGTTACAAGCTTGTTCCAATAAGACATCCTATGGCCTATGGTGATCTTGCAAAGATGGCGGTCCAGAGGTTTAGGACCATGGAGGATTTAGATAGATACAACGTTACTGTTGAGGAGAGAGAGGAGTATGAGCAGTACATAAGGATGGGACTTCCAGTCTTTGCAGGAGTGGATTACGGAGCCATACTTAAGGAGGCTGAGAAGGAGGGAGACATAATACTTTGGGATGGTGGAAACAATGATTGGCCGTTTATAAGACCTGACTACATGATAACTGTTGCCGATGCAATGAGACCGGGACAGGAGGTTGCAAGCTTTCCTGGAGAGGTAAACGTTAGGATGGCTGATGTCGTTATAATAAACAAGGCCGATCAGGCAAAGCCCAATGCTATAGAGACCATAAAGAGCAACGTTAAGAAAGTCAATCCCAAGGCCAAGATCGCTGTCGCTGAGAGCGAGGTTAGCGTTGATAAACCTGATTTGATCAAGAACAAGAGGGTTCTCGTTCTAGAGGATTCGCCAACTGTGACCCACGGAGGAGCCCCATATGCAGCAGGTTACGTCGCTGCCAAGAAGTTCGGTGCAGCAGAGATAGTCGATCCAAGACCTTACGCCGTTGGCATAATAAAGAAGATGTTTGAGGAGTACAAGCACATGGGTCCTGTCGTGCCAAGTACAGGCTATAGTGAATCTCAACTTAAAGATCTTGAGGAGACAATAAGAAGGGCTGATGCTGATGTCGTTATCCTAGGAACTCCTGCCGACGTTACAAGGCTAATCAAGATAGATAAGCCTGTTGTGAGAGTCAGCTATGAGCTGAAGATAATTGAGGGGCCATCTGTTGAAGATATGATAAATGAGTTCTTAGAGAGGGCAAAGGAAAAACTACCCTGAACTTCCCTTCCTCTTCTTTTTAAAAAACAAAGGCTAGGTGAGTTTCATGACCCTCCTAGTTATAGCTCTTGGAGGTAATGCCATACTTAGAAAGGGAGATAGAGGAAGTCCGGAAGAACAGTGGAAAAACGTTAGAAGAGCTGCTGAGGCCTTAGCCTCTGTCATATTAGATGGTAACGACGTTGTAGTCACTCATGGAAACGGACCTCAGGTTGGCTATCTAGCCGAAGCAGTGGATTCAATAGCTGATAAGGTTCCTCCGCAGTCGCTTGACATACTTGTTGCCATGACTCAAGGCTGGATAGGATATCTTATACAGCATGCCCTTCAAGAGGAACTTACAAGAAGAGGCGCAAAGAAAGATGTAGCCACGGTAGTTACAAGAGTTGTTGTTGAAAAGAACGATCCTGGATTTAAGAATCCGACAAAATATGTAGGACGGTATTATACGAAGGAGGAGGCAGAGAAGCTGGCTAAGGAGAGAGGTTGGGTAATGAAGCCTGACCCTAGAGGAGGATATAGAAGAGTTGTTCCAAGCCCCATGCCCAAAGATGTTTTAGAATCTGATGTTATTCTAAAGCTCATTAAGGAAAATACTGTAGTGATAGCCGTCGGTGGAGGAGGAATACCTGTAATAAGGGAGAACGACAAATACATTCCTGTTGAGGCCGTCATAGATAAGGATTTAGCCTCTTCAGTGTTGGCAATAAAGATCTCTGCAGACAAGTTCATAATACTTACAGACGTGAAGGGAGTAGCCCTAAACTTCGGAAAACCCGACGAGAAGTGGCTTAGAGAGGTTTACGTTGACGACCTAGAAAAATACTACAATGAGGGACATTTCCCTCCAGGAAGCATGGGACCGAAAGTAAAAGCATCCATAAACTTCGTAAAGTCTACAGGCAATGTGGCCTTAATAGGCTCTCTAGAAGACGCATATAACGTCATAAATGAGAGGTCAGGAACTTTAATCCTTCCTAGAAAGTAAATTTAAACTCTTTAATAACGTTAAGGTTCTTGGGTGTACAGAGTGGTAACGGCTAAGGAGATGTTTGATGCTAAGAAGCTTGCCCAAAAGTATGGAGTGGTAGGCAAAGTTGCAGGTCTCTATAGAATGGCTGGATATAAGGTGGATGTTCTAAGCGCTGACGAAGGTGCAGATGTCAACTTCATTGCATCCAAGAGAAACGAGAAGCTTGGAGTAAAAGTTTTTGTCAAAAATATTTACGTTCCTTTAGACATTGTTGAAAAGCTTAAGAAGGCTGCGGACGAGAAGAAGTTTAAGCCTATATTGGTCCTTTATGGAGCTGGACCTAAGCTGAAAGACGATGTCTTGAATAAGATAAAAGAGTTGAACATATCGATAAAAAGAGTTCGAAGATAAATATTTCCACAACATAAAAATGAAAGTTTTAAAAATCCAGAGGAATGAGTCCTTATTATCTTAGAGGCTTATCAATAAACTTACTGGATTTTGTAGAGGAAGCTTAACAGAAAGGGGGAGTGATTCTTGAGTTCTCAAAGAGATGTTATTTTCCCCAAGATATATGCTCTATCAAAGAAACCCGATTCGGGTTGCGAGTTTCTGGAGGTTGAAGAGAGTAAGGAAGGCTTTTATCTTGCCCGTTGCAGGGTCCTAGATAGGTACCTAACGGTTCACCAGGTTGCTAAGTGTGAAAGATTCTGGAAGACA
>JALWOJ010000220.1 GCA_026995555.1 Acidilobaceae archaeon
GCTGAGGGAGAGAGGAAAGATAGTGATACTATGAGTGAAAATAAAAGAGATACCATGACAGTTGCTATCCCTAAAGGAAGACTTTTGAATGAAATTTTAGATTTTCTGAAGGCTGCAGGTTACAATGCAACTTTCTCCGGGAGAGAACTTATAGGGATTGATAAACCTAACAACATCAGATTTATGCTTGTAAAGAATGCTGATCTTCCAATATACGTTTCTAGGGGGATAGCAGGATTGGGAATCTGCGGTGACGATGTTCTTTTCGAAACGAGGTCTCCTGTTTACAGACTTTTCAGGTTTCCCTTCGGGCAGACGAAGATGTGTATTGCAGCGAGAAGGGGAGAGGAAGATATACTAAAGAGGGGAGCTCAACCCATAAAGGTTGCAACCAAATTTCCCAGATTTACAGAGAGCTACTTCCATTCTATAGGCATGCCTGTTGAAATTATTAAACTAACAGGTTCAATTGAGCTTGCTCCGGTTTTAGGTTTGACAAACCTGATAGTAGACTTAGTTCAAACTGGCAGAACTCTGGCTGAGAATAATTTGGAAATTATTGAGGAGCTGGCAAGTATCAATGTTTATTTGATTTCAAATCCTGCTTACTATAAACTTAATTATAAAAGGGTCGAAGATTTTGTTAAGGGGCTAAAAAAGGTGTGATGTATGGGAAAGAGATACGTTGAGAGAGAAAGGGTAACGGGAGAAACGAAGGTAAAGGTTGCTCTGGACTTTGATGTAAGAGAACCGATAGAGCTCGAAACAGGGGTACCTTTTCTTGACCACATGCTAAGAGCAATGGCCTTTCACGGAGGTTTTAGCCTGAGTGTTAAGGCAAAGGGGGATTTAGAGGTTGATGCTCACCATACTGTTGAGGATATCGGACTCGTAATGGGCGATGCTTTTAGAGAGGCGCTTAAGAAATCTTCTGGCATTATGCGGTACGGTTATGCAGTTATCCCGATGGATGATTCTCTCTTTGAGGTTGTTGTTGACGTATCTGGAAGACCGTATCTGTACTATAATGCATCATACAATCAAGAGAGGGTTGGTGATTTTGATGTAAACCTTGTCCGCGAATTCCTATATGGGCTTTCTTCCAGGGGTAGAATAAACCTTCATGTAATTCAACGGTACGGGATTAATGCACATCATTCTATAGAGGCACTATTTAAGGCCTTAGGTAAGGCTCTTGCATCTGCATACCAGATTTCCACTAATGCTGGTGGGGAAGAGAGCATGTCAACCAAGGGGCTCGTTTAAGGGCTTTAAGGGAGGTAAGGCTTGGGCAAAAAGGAAAAGATAGAAAAAGCGTTAGAAAAGTAGCTTTTTGTTTTTAAATGTGGGGGATAATATGCCAAGTCTGGCGGAAAGATGGTATAACAGGGGAAGGAAGAAGGGATGCAGGAAGGGAAACAAGAAGGTATCCAAGAAGGAAAGCGAGAGGGAATAAAAGAAGGAGAAATTCTTCTGCCTCTTACCTCAGCTCTACTCTATTTACATCAACTTTAAATTCCACCTTACCAGGTTTACCATCAGAAACAGGGGCATTGCCAAAAAGTGCAGAGAAAAATCCCTCCTTATGGGTAGTATCAGTGCAATCAATACCAAAGAGTGTATATCCTATCCTGTAATTTACCACCCTACCACCATAATCATACTTACACTCATAATTCCTCTCTCCTGACTCTATGGAGCTTTTCAAGACACCCTCCTCATAAAGAAGATTAACACCATCTATGAATACTCCATCAATAAAACCTTCGTTTTTCAACAACCCCAAAGCCACTCCACACGGTTTCTGAAGAAATCCACTCTCATTACCTGCAATCACTGAAATCTTAAAAAATACTCCCCAAGAACCACCAGAAGAAAATTTTAAGTAAGTTAAATTACCATTGCCATCTATATACTTAAGTAAGTAAAGATTCCTATCCTCCCCCCAATGATATAAACACACCGAACCCTCTTTTACCCCTGAAGATGGGGTAAAACTAAAGCCCAGATATGGACACTTTATTGATCCTCTACTACTTACATAACAAACATCTATAAAATCCTCCATATCTGCCCCCATAACTTCTACTGGAGTTAGAAAATCATTTTCAGCACCTAATATTCCCTTATAAAGAGCTTCAAATTTTCCTCCAAGTATGTTGTAATAAAGTTCATTTTCCCCTGTTACATACAAATAGTATGGTTCAACATTGGGGGGAGGAAAATATGGATAATCAGGATAATCTAACCCACGGGGAGTAATTGAAGAAAATTCCCCCGGATAATAAACCACTACATTAGACATACTACTATAATTCACCACATCTGTAGTCAAACTCTCAGAAGTTATGTCCCAAACATAACTATCAAGCTCTTTATCTTTTATCCCGAGAATGTAAAACTTATAACACTCTGTCTCCCATTCCGGACACGCCTCAGTATCAAAATCGCTATATTCAGCATATAGCTGGAAATCCTTAAAC
>JALWOJ010000221.1 GCA_026995555.1 Acidilobaceae archaeon
CTTCTCTATAATCATCATTTGAGAGGTTTATTACGTCCTCTCTCATCCTTCCATATTTGTACTCTTTTGAATAAACGTTTTGGGTTGCCATGTCAAGTTTATCTTTCTCGTGCTGTGACATTATCTTCAGCTTCTTAACCTCATCGGCGGCTGGAATTTCTCCATAATCTTTCGACTTAATGAGAGGAATGGGCGAAAGCTCCTTAGGATCTATGTTATATTTACTAAGAATGTCCTTTTTGTTAATTGTATCATTGAGAGCCACATAATCATAAGGAGCATGGGCTGGAACGCTCATGACAACCCCAGTAGCAAAATTGGGGTCCACAAAAGATGCGGGAAGTATTGGAACCTCCCTGCTAGTTACAGGATTGATCGCCCTTCTTCCTATGAGCTCATTTCCGCTGATCTTCTCTAATGCCTTAACGTCCTTCCTCTGAAACCTCAGCTTAAACGCAGCCCTTTCTGACACTATTACCTTTATTCCAAGATCGCCAAGCTCAACTACTTCATAAATTGCATCTGGCCTAACCCATATGTTTGTCACACCAAGAACGGTCTCTGGCCTCAACGTCGCTGCTGCCATATAAACCCTATCCATACCCTTTACCTTGAAAAGAATTACCGTAAACTCCCCTATCTCAGGCTCCACATCCCCTTTAGTGTCGTGCATGCCAACAGGTATGTTATGAACTGGACACCATCCTACAGGATGGGTGCCCTTAGTTATGAAGCCCTTCTCTTTAAGTCTTAAATATTGCCATGTAACGAAGGATTGAAACTCCGGATCTATACTTCTAAACTTTCTTCTCCAGTCAATTGACATGCCCAGTTTTTTCAGCGCGTCCTCAAATAGCTTACTGAAATATTCAGCCATGCCTAGCGGCGTCTTAAGTTTTTCTATATCCTCCTCTGGAACTCCATATACGTTAACAAATATGTCGATCAGCTCTTTGTCTCCCTTTTCAACAAACTCTGCCATAGTAACTATTGGAGTTCCAGTATAATGGAATCCCATGGGCAGAAGAACGTTGTAGCCCCTCATTCTCATATATCTAGCATATACGTCAGTAACTGTGTAAGTCCTAGCGTGACCTATATGAGGAGGACTGTTTGGATAGGGAAACGCTGCTGTTAGGAAGAATTTTGGTCGTCGGGGATCTGCGTTGGCTTCAAATACTTTCGAATCCTCCCAACGCCTAAGCCATTTATCTGTAAGGCTGTAAAGCTTGCTCTTGGCCAACTTTGGTCGGCACCTCGTAACTAATGCAACGTACACCAACATTTTAAGCTCTTTTAGAAGATATGGGTATTTAAAAAAATAAATCAGCGGTGTCTTAACTGTCCATGTAGACCTAGTTATACATGGCCTCTAAGGTTCTGATTAATGGAGCGCTCAGAGGTGGAAATGCGGTGGTCTTTCCATTTCAAAGTATTCAAGACTTCCAAATAGAGATTCCTGACGAAGTTGAAATTTTCAGAAAGAGTGTTAGAGAGTTAGTCGAGCAAAAAATAATGCCCCGCTGGCAGGAGATCGAAAAGACAAATGAGATACCAAGAGAAATATTCAAGGAAATGGCTGAGATGGGACTCTTCGGCGTTGGCATACCCGAGGAGTATGGAGGCCAAGGTGGAGGGCAGCTAATGACTGCTGTCCTTATGGAGGAGGTTTCTAGAGCTGTTCCAAGTCTCGGGGTGGCTGTGGGTGTAAATCATCTCTTTGGCATACCCATACTTCTCTTTGGCTCAGAGGACTTGAAAAAGAAATACATACCTCCCATAGCGAGAGGAGAAGCTTTTGGGGCACATGCAAATACAGAGCCCGTTGCAGGAAGCGATGTGGCAGGAATTCAATCCAAAGCGAAAAAGGTTAACGATCATTATGTAATTAACGCGAGGAAGGTCTTCATCAGTGGTGCGGGTAAGGCGGACTACTTGGTCGTTTCCGCAAGAACAGAGCCTCCCAAGCCAGACAAGAGATGGTGGGGTATCACTGTTTTCGTTGTTGAGAAGGACTGGCCGGGAGTTAAGATAGGACAGCAGTTCAAAGTTATTGGTATGAGGGGAGAACAGCCCTATGAAGTTATATTAGAGGATGTTAAAGTTCCTGCGGAGAACGTGGTTGGAAAGGTTAATGAGGGCTTTAAGGTAGTTGTTACAACCTATGATTATACAAGAATAGGGATAGCCTCACAGGCAGTAGGAATAGCCCAGGCTACGTTCGAGAAGGCATTGAATTATGCATTACAAAGGGAGACGTTCAACCAGCCCATAATAGCCCATGAAATGATAATAGATAAGATCGCAAACATGTACATAAAGCTTGAGGCCGCAAGGCTTCTAACTTACTGGGCTGCGACACTGGCAGATAAAGGAAGGAAGGAGTTCGTGATAGCTGCCAGCCTAGCTAAGGCCTTTGCGACTGAGGCTGCGGAGTGGATAGCTAGGCAGGCCATACAGGTTCACGGAGGTTATGGCGTGGATACAGAGATGGGCGTGGAGAGATACTTGAGAGACGCAATAATAACAACAATCTATGAAGGTACCAATGAAATTCAGCGTCTAACTATAGTTCGCCAGCTCGTGAGGCAGGCCTTTGGGTTGAAGATATAAACTATATTCCTTTAGTTCATTAAACAGTACGACCAATAATGTAAGATTTCTTTTTCTTAAATTTCTTCAACCTAAAGGACAAAAAGATAATCTTATTAAAACCTTTTGGTCTTCCTGTAATTGGGGATAACCTTGGACCTTCCACCGCTAAAGGAGGTTGAGGAGAGCTTTAAAAAGAAAGTAAACGAGCTAGCTGATCAAAAAATAGAGATGGTCAAGAAAAAGCATAAGGAAAATTTGGAGTATCTCACGAAGAGGCTAGATGAAATAGCTAGAGAGTTTGCTAAAAAGATCAGTATCTAGGTAAAGAGATGTAATCTTCAACAACCTTATATATCTCATTGAACTTTCTTTGATGTTCCTCAAGAAACTCCCTCAACAGCTTAGCAGCAATTTTCTTATCCTCTCCACAAAGAATTTTCCCGCCCTTACATTTCTCATAAATCTCTCTTAACATATCGTCGTCCGCTAGATGATAAAGATACAACTCATATACCATGCATTTCTCTGGAATTCCTCCAAGTCTTCTTTGCTCCTCGGCAGTAGCTCTTCCTCCAGTATATGCGTTCATTAATTTTGATATGGCAGTCTCTATAGGTTCATTTAAACTTATGTAGCTCTCTGGCCTACTGCTACTCATCTTTTCTCCTCCATCGAGCCCCCTCATTAATTTGTGGTAAGTGCTTGCTGGCTTGGAAAGGCCCGGTACGTCAGACCTCAGCCTTTCAGCTATATCTCTAGTTAGGCGTATGTGAGGATCCTGATCAGGCCCTACTGGAACAACTACCGCCTCGTATCTGCCGAACTCATCAAGCATAGGATGTAAAATGTCTGCCACCTGAGTGAACACAGCAATTATTTTGCCAGGCTCTACGTCCCCATATATAGCCTTAAGCTCTGAAATTGTCACTTTTGACGAGGCCATCTGCATGAGCCTATAGTAGGCGGGTTCATAGTTCGTCTGCATGTAAAAGGTCGCCCTTTCGGGTCTCACGCCCAAAGCTATTAAGTTTGCAACATAGATTTTTGCATTCTCAAGAATTTTCTTTCTAGGAATCCTCCTCACAGCATAAGCTTCGGCGTCAGCCATAGCTATGAATGCCCTAGCACCCATTTTTTGAAAATATATTATCTGATCAGCTACCATTTTATGCCCAAAGTGAAAGGGACCGCTAGGCATAAAACCTGTGACAAGAGCTGCCTTGCCTCCCCTCTCAATAACATCCAAAAACTTGTCTAGGTCCCTGTGAGCAAACACTATCCCTCTGCTATAGAGTCTCGATTTACCTCCAATGGACTCTATTCTCTTCAGAAGATCCTTAGTGGGGGAGAGACCGAAGTACTTGAAAAGCTTCTCGTACTCTTCAATGTATATATGGCCCCAGGGATCAAGCCTAAAATTTTCCATAATCTACTCTACCTCCTAAATGAAGACCCATAAGAAACTATTTTTAAATCTAAAAAAGTATTTAGCTTAAATTTGAGGTGTTAAGCGTGCTCATCGGCGTAATTAGCGATACACATGATAATCTGAAGGCTATAGATAGGGCTTCAAAGGTATTTATTGAACATAAAGTTGACTTGGTTATTCACCTAGGTGACATAATCTCTCCCTTCTCTTTAGCAAGACTTGCTGAAAATCTTAAAGGTGTTAAGATCATAGCAATATATGGGAATAATTGCGGGGAAAAGATAGGCCTTCAGACGATTGCCAAAAATTATGATGTTGAGATAAGCGATCCTCCTAGGATCCTAGAACTTGACGGAAAGAGAATACTTCTTCTACATGGATGGGGACCGCCTGATCTTACAAAAGAGATCGTGGAATCACTTCTACTCTCTGGTAAATGGGAGGCAATATTCTATGGTCATACCCACCAAAGGGACCTAAAATACTTTAGTGGAAAACTTCTTCTTAATCCAGGGGAGGCTGCAGGAGTTCTTCAGGATCCCAGCATTGCCATAGTAAACCTTGACACGTTAAAGGCTAAGTTCATATCATTGGTGTAAGGGATGAGTTCAATAGTATTGGGACCTTTCTGTCACCTTCTCAAGAGGTTGCCCTTCCTTTTCGATCATGAAGTTGTTGGCTATCTGTTGGGCGTCTCCTGTAGAAAAAATGAAATATTGACATACTCTTTGATAATGGCTAGAAACATTTCGAAGGAACCAACAATAGAGTTTTTTGTTGAGCCTAAGGACATACTTGTAGCTTCTAAGGTCGCTGATAACTACTCCCTTGAAATCATAGGAGTATTCCATACGCATCCTGGAGGGGACTGCAAGCCTTCAGGAAAGGATTTGGAGAACATGAAGTTGTGGCCTGTAGTTTGGATAATATCATCTAAGAACTGCATTTCCGCCTTCAGCCTTTCAGGAGAAGGAAAGCTTATCGAGCATGATCTAATTTGTGATAGAAACGATGATAGTTAAAAGTTCAAAATTTTGAAAGGCTACCTCATCCAGGTATTATAGGAGCTATTGTGAGGACGCTTAGTACTAGAAGGAGGGTGGCAGTTTGAATACCCATACTTATAACTCTTCCAAGATCTTCTTTAAACTTAAGCTTTAGCAGATCATCTAATATCCTTGCACCGTCTGTAATAAATAGAGGTGCTGCATTTACTAATGCTAAAGCATAATTAAGTATTGCACTAAAGTACACTATATACCCCACGTTATTGAAGTTATTTACTATCATTATACCTATTTTGCTGTAGCCCTCTGGCTTTACAACATCTAGTTTGTGCAGATGACCTCCTCTTAGAATAGTAACTGTTAGGCTTACCTTTTTCGCGGGATTATCTATTCCTAAACTCTTGAAATAGTTCACCATTTCATTTATGCATCTAAAATTAATTCCGTTTACCTTAACTATTATGTCACCCTTTTCAAGTCCTGCAACATAGGCTGGGCTATGAGGCTCTATGTTAACTATTCTTATCCCTGAGGTTAGATGTGGACAGGCACCGAGGAGTACACCCATGAAGATTAAGGCTAGAATTACATTTGCCGCAACGCCCGCACTATATATTTTCAGCCTAGATGAGACCTTCGCCTTTTTAAGCTCATCCTCATCGATCTCTACAAAGGCAGCTGGGATAAAGGCAAAAAGGAGCAGCCCTGCGCTCTTAACCCTAAGTCCTTCAAACTTAGCAACTAAAGCATGACTTAGTTCATGGAAAAGGGCTGCAATACCAAGAGCTATCAGGACATGAGGCAATATACTCCAAGGAACTGTAACTCCTGGAATCAAGGGTGCCAAGCCTATCTTGGAGGCGCCAGGCACCGTTTTGAAATATCTGTAATAAACGACCTCAAAGATCTCATAATAGAAGAGAACTAATGAAACAAAAAGTAAACCAACTCCAACCCAAGAAACGACCTTTTTAAGCCTGCTACCACCTTTACTAGGTTCGATTACAATCGGTAATCGTAGCATAAAGAAGAATGGATATATTAAAAGTTTCTCACTTCTGTTTCTGTATATTAGCCAGGCAATCGTCCAAATCACAGTTATTATTATTGTTATTGTTAAGGCTGTAGAGTACAAAATATCTTATCACCTTCAGTATTCTCATCAATCGACTTCCCCTTAATAAAAATAATTAAGTTTAGTCTATGAGTAAGCTGAGTAGCAACAATTAGAGACGAACTGACTTGATTTAAGATGGAAAGGAGAGGGTTTTAAAAGTGAACAAAATATGCATAGTAGGCTCCGGGGCTGTCGGATCAACGATAGCTCTTTCTGCCTTCTTTGGAGGTTGTAGTGTCAAACCTTTTGCAAGGAAAGAGGACATAAGAGAACTGATAAAGCCTTTTCCGCTAAGGTTCAAAGCTTTCGAGATAGGATCTCCAGTAGATGAATGTGACTACGTGATTATCTCAGTGAAAAGCTATGACACTGAATCTATTGCAAGTTTAATTAATAATGGGCTTCTTAATGGCTCAGTCTTTATAGTTGCTCAAAACGGCATAGGGGGTCTCGAGACTATAAAGGATGTCGTGAAAAAGAGGGGAATAGTTGCAGCAGCCGTAATAAACTTCGGAGCCGTTAGAAGAGGGCCTTTAGTAGATCTTAGAGGAGAAGGTCCTGTTTATATAGGATGTGAAGGTATTGACTGTAGCTGGGCCCTTGAACCCCTTGCTAGATGTCTTAGATTGGGAGGTCTGAAAGTTATCCTTGTCGATGACATAACTCTTATTAGGAGAATGAAGGTTGCTGTAAACGCAATAGTAAACAGTCTAACCACGATCCTTAATGTTAAAAATGGTTATCTCTTAGCTGATAAGGACCTGGAAGAGCTAGTTAAAGTCCTTGCATATGAGGCTTCAAGAGTTTTGAACTTGAATATTGATGATGTTCTTAATAATGTTAAGTACATACTGAACTCTACCTCTGATAACTTATCATCGATGTTACAAGATCTAAGATCTTGTAGACCTCTTGAATTAAGCTCTATCTTGGGTCCATTAGCTAAAACCTCCCCAACTTATTTTGTTTTATATAAACTACTAAGAGCTCTAAGAAGAAGGGTTTGCTACAGTTTTTGACCTACAGGTCTTTCAAAGAGGTCTTTGTAGGCCTCCTCTTGCCTTCAGGGCTATGAAATATGTTTATAAGTCTTACCTATGGCAAAAATAGGTTGGTGACCTCTAGTTCCCGATACCCGCTCCTAGGTGGGCGGGGAGGGGGCCAGGGGAAACCGTGATGAGCCGACCTACGGTGACTTAAAAGACTGTAGGCGGGGAACGGTGTGTGAACATGGAACAAAATTACTGTAATGACTATCAAAGGGACATAGCATCCGTAATGAAATTACTGTACATGAGAGGTCTTGTGCAGATAAGGGGTGGAAATGCAAGTATCTATGATACGGAGAAGGAGCTGGTTTACATTTCTCCTTCAGGTTATCCAAGGCATGAAATAGAATGTAAAGATATTGCAATTATTGATATGGATGGTAACGTGATTAAGGGTAAGCCTAGCAGCGAGTGGCGAATGCATCTAGAAATATATAAAAACGTCGATGGGGCAAGGGCTATAGTCCATGCACACAGTCCTTTTACCATTGTTATGGGTGAGCTCAACATTAAACCTAAGATCGAACTGACAACAGAGTCGGAGGCTAGAATAAGATGTGTTGAATTGGTACCAAAGATAGCGCCTGGGACCTCAAAACTTGCTAAGGCTGTTGCTGCCGCTCTTAAAGAAAGTAAATGTCCAGCAGCGATATTAAAAGGCCATGGAGTTGTCGCCTATTCTCCTGAATCAATTTATAAGGCTTTAGAGATTGTTGAAGCACTTGAAGATCTTTCAAAGATCCAAATTCTACTCAGAGTTCTGAGAGGTGGCAGTTGAAGATTTTGAAGGCTCTTCCTTCCTCTCTTCCTCTTTCTCAACCTCTCTAACTTTTATCTTGATATTTATCTCCAAAGAGTTTATATCTGGAAGGGTTTCTTTTATGTCCCTTAAGAGCAGCTGGAGCCTCGACTCAAGGTCAGGAATGGAAATTACTGACTCGTCAAGTTCTATGTTGGCTATTCCATTTTCTATCTTCAAGTTAACAGGTTTCTTTCCCAACCATCTCTCGACAAGGTAAGTAAGCTTATCCTTAGTTTCCTTAAGTATTTTCTCCACCTTAAGGACTATCTTTAGTTTCTTTCCTGCGAGAGGATGATTGAAATCGACGTATGCAAACCTCTCTGTCACTCTAATTATTCTTCCTATCCTTCCTCCAACCTCTATTTCCCTACCCACCGTTGGTGTGATGTTGTATCTTCTCAATTGTTTTATAGGGATCCTGACAACCAGGTCCTCTCTTCGTGGCCCATATGCCTTCTCTGGAGGTGCCTCTATCTCCTTCTCCTCGCCCTCATTCATGTCCTTTAGCGCTTCCTCCACAGCTTTTATTAATTGAGACCTTCCGTATATTATTAGCCTAGATCCGTAACTTCTCTTTTCATCGAATATGCCAGCCTTTTTCGCTAACTCTGCATCGGTCGTATCTACAAGCTCCTCCTTACCATCTGAAAGAGCATAAATGCTATAGTTTAGAAGGACGTAGTCTCCCTGGGATATCGCCACTTCAACCACCTCTTCTCAGATACCAGCCTAGGTCCATTATAGGCGTGAGCCTTAGGGCTCCGCCTCCAGCCTCAATTCTACCCCAACCTAGAGGCTCTCCTAAAATATTAATTACTATGCCTAGAGGTCTGCTTCCTACATTTAAAATCATTTCTTTAGGAACAGGTTTCCCGTAAAGGAACCTCTTCTCCCCCCTCTCATTGACGACATGACACTTTCTATTACAGATTTTACAGACCTTTGAAAGCCTTTTAGCCAAGGGTAGTCCTGGCTTAAATCCCAGACCTTTAGGGGTCCTATAAATTAACCCCAAATAGAGCCCTGCTGAATAAACGCTTCCTTTACATAAATATGACTTCTCGAAACATTCAAAGGGTATTTCAAACATATCATAGTATTTAGCCTCCTCAATATCAAGAACATAAAGTCTCTCCCATGATATGGGTGTTTTTCTTACATCAAAACCTATACTTTCAATAAAGTTCTTTAATGTATCGATCTCGTTCCTAGAGGCTGCTCTAATCCTTGCCATCGAGCCGCACTACCCCTCCTTCTTTATCTTACAAATAAAGAAACCCTCGGTACCATGTATATGTGGAAGCAATCTTCCACATCTCTTAACTTGAGGGTTAAAAGATATACTCCCATACTCTTCAAAACCTCTGATGTGTGGAATGCTTAGAGGTAAAGTTTTTATGTCATCTATCATATTGAGTAATGTAGAAATGACGAACTCGCCCTCCTCCACGGCCAAGGTACATGCCGAATAAACTAAGGTGCCCCCTGGTTTGAGATAATTTATCGCAGCTTTGAGCAACTCGAACTGTAAAGAAGATATTTTTACGAGATCTTCAGGCCCTCTGCTTCTTTTCCTCGTAGGATCCTTTCTTATTATTCCTTCGCCAGTCGAAGGAGCGTCTAATAAAACTTTATCGAAAAGCTCTTTGAAGTTTAGATGTCTGGAATCGGCTCTAATTAATATAAAACTTGAGAAGCCCATTCGACTGAGATTGCTTCTGAGGGCTCTCATCCTTCTCCTAGAGATATCAACGGCTATAAGCCTTGCAGAATCTCGAGTTAGCTGTAAGATCTGAGAAGCCTTTCCGCCCGGGGCGGCTGCCATATCAAGAACTAAATCCTTAGACTCGCCCTCCAGCT